>CAVEYT010000187.1:0-3207 GCA_963619995.1 Acutalibacteraceae bacterium
ACCGGCTTTGCGGTCGAAGATTGGCCGGCCGGCGGGCATGTATTCCGCAGCCGTCTCCCGGTCGCGGGGCAGAGCCTTCCTTTCGGCATTCTTTTCGATGACAGCGTCTATGCCATCATCCAGATTCAGCTCGGCGAAGCGATGGCGACCGGCGAGAAGGCCGAAAAGATTTACGCGATCCTGAATGCATTGAACGAACAGTATCGCATGTTGAAATTCTCTGCGGATGCAAACGGCAGCGTCCTCCTGTCCTGCATCGTCGCAGCGGGTCTTTCTCATTTCGAACCGGCGCTCGTCATTGCGATTCTGAATTCGATTCAGGAAGAACTCAACGAAAGCTATCCGGCCATCATGGCAAAACTTTGGGAAAAATAAGAAACGCTTTGCAAGCGAAACGAAGAGTCGCGGGAAACCGCGGCTTTTTTGTTGCACTGCCTGTGCGGCGAAAGGAAAAATTTGATTTTGTTTCCTGTTCGCGGCGGTGCGTTCGTGCTATAATACGTTTATATGAAAATGGGTGCGGTGCGCCCGCAGTTTCCGGAGGAGGACAACATGAAAAAGAAATTTTTGACAGCTTTGATGGCGGCTATGCTTTGCGGCGGAGCGGCGCAGGCGATGGATTCGGCGACACTTTTGACGGAGTCGACGCGGTATCCCGTCCTTTACGCGGATGCCAATACGCGGATTTATGCGGACGTACGGTCGATGTCCGCCATGCAGACGATGGATTATCCCGGATCCATCGAGAATATTTCCTTTACGCTCTATGCCGAAATTTTCAAAGAACACGCGGATGTCTTTGATTTTTCGCGCGGCGACCTGGTCCAAAAAATTCGGGAAGTGAAGGTCGAGCTCTACGCGGATCGTCGCGAGAGACATTATGGGATGTCGCTCACGCCTGTCGCCGTCTACAATGCGAAGGGCGAAGAGCAGGAGGCGGAAGAGGGCAAGCTGAAATTGCGTGCGTCCGCCAAGGATTTGTATTACAATCTGGCGCATCTTTTGAAATTGGGACAGTAAGGAAACGGTTTCCGAAAAGGTCTGTATGATGACAACCGGAAAAGAAACGGCGGAGAATGCGGCGCGTACCATCGGGCTGTTGGAGGAGGCGCTTCGCGTCTTGGGTCAGCGGCTCGATGACGAAAAAAAGGCACGGGCCGCCTTTTCGCCTGCAGAATTGGCGGATGCCGTGCGTTTTTATTACCAAGATTTTCGGCAGCTTTCGAAAAAAGATCTCGGTGCGGAGGATGCGGAGCGGCTGTATGAGGTGCTGGCCTATGTGTTTGCCGAGATGAAAAAAGCCGGGGTGCCGCTCAAATGACGCCGGATATTGAGAAAATCGTGGGGGCGGTCCTTCCCGCAGAGCGGATTCGGCAAGATGAATCGATGGCACGGCACACGACGATGGGCGTCGGCGGACCGGCGGATTGGTTTCTTTTGCCGGAAACGGCAGAGGAGCTTGCTGCGCTGGTGCAGGCATTCTTGGCGGCCGATGTGCCGTATTTTGTGCTGGGCGGCGGGGCGAATCTCTTGGTGCGAGACAGAGGTATTCGCGGCGCGGTCATTGCGATGAATCGGCTGAGCGGGATGGATATTTCCGGAAACAAAATCACGGCGCTTGCCGGGACTCCGACGGCCGCTGTCGCGCGCGCGGCGTATGAGGCGGCGCTTTCCGGATTGGAATTTGCGGCCGGCATCCCCGGCACGATCGGCGGCGCAGCGTATATGAATGCGGGCGCTTTCGGCGGGGATATGTCGCAAATTGTCCGACGGGTCACGACTTTGGATGCGGCGGGCGTTTCCCATACATATGAAATGTCCGAGATGGCCTATGCGTATCGCCACAGCCGTTTCATGGAGCGGCCGGAAACGATTGTGTCGGTCGAAATGGAATTGGGAAAAGGAAATCAAGAAACGATGTCCCGGGCGATGAAAGAATATCAGCAAAAACGCCGCGAGACGCAGCCCTCCGATCGGAGCGCCGGCAGCACGTTTAAGCGCCCGGAAGGCGTCGCGGCGGCCAAACTCATCGACGATTTGGGCCTCAAAGGCTTTTCCATCGGCGGCGCGGCCGTCAGCGAGAAACACGCCGGCTTTGTCATCAATCGCGGCCGGGCGACTTGCGCCGATGTGCTGGCGGTCATGGAAGAAGTACGAAACCGCGTGCAGGCGCGCTACGGGATTTCATTGGAGCCGGAAGTGAGAATTGTCGGGGAATGATGGATGCTGATTCTTTTAGGCATGCATGGAGATAAAAGTTAGTAGTTAGTAGTTAGCAGTGAGCAGTGAGCAGTGCAGGTGGCGGCCTTTGGCCGCATTATAAAAAAATCGTCGCCGGAGGCGACACCTGAACTGCTAATTTCTAACTACTCACTGCTAACTGTTTACCGCTGACGTCTTAATCACAATGGGATGAAAAGCTAAGCCCGCCAAACTTATACATTTACAGGAGACATGTATGGACATTATCGCCTTTGTCGGCCCGGCCGGTACCGGGAAAAGTGACCGCGCCTTGACCGTGGCGTATGAAAATCGATGCGGCTGCATCATCGACGACGGCATTCTGATTCACCGGAGCCGCATCGTCGCCGGGACATCCGCCAAACGCGAAGCCAGCCCCATTGCGGCCGTGCGGCGCGCTATTTTTGAAGACAAAGACCAAGCGCGAAGCGTTTCCGCGGCCATCAAAAGAATTTCTCCCGCGCGCATTCTCATTTTGGGCACATCCGACCGCATGATCACCAAAATCACCGAAGCCCTCGGCCTGCCCGCGCCCGCGAAAACCATTCGGATCGAAGATATCGCCCGCCCCGAAGAAATGCGCGAGGCCCACAAAGCGCGGCACCAAGAAGGGAAACACATCATTCCCGTGCCGACCATGGAGCTCCGCCCGCAATTCAAAGGATACATGATCGTCCCCATCAAATCCTTTCTCAATCGGCGCCAAGGCAAGAGCACCGGCGAAAAATCCGTCGTGCGCCCGTCTTTCAGCTACTACGGGAAACTCCGCTTCGGCCGCCGCGTTTTCCATTCCCTTGCGACCTATGCCTTGCGGGATTTGCAAGGCGAAGTCACACTCCAAAAAGTCACCGGTATCCGCGAAGAAATCGAAGACGGAAACGGCGGGCTCACCCTGACACTATCCCTTGCGGTCCGCCGATCCAGCCCGCAAAAACTTCGCGAAACCATCCGGCGGATTCGCGACCT
>CAVEYT010000188.1:0-3201 GCA_963619995.1 Acutalibacteraceae bacterium
GAGATCGAGACGTCAGACATCAGACGGTCAGACGTCAGACTTTAGCGGTGTCGCTTTGCGATATTTTTGTAAATGTCGCCAAAGGCAACACCTGCACTGCCTACTGCTCATGAATCACTGCTAACTTTTTTCATATGCCTGACGCCCAACGTCACGCAAATGTCTGACATCTCCATCTCCATGTAACGCCAAAAGCAAAAACACGCCCGTGTGACAGTCTGATGTCTGACGTCTGACCGTCTGACGTCTCCATCTCTTTGTAACGCCAACAGGAAAAACAGAAAAAAAGGAAGGAAATCTCATGTCATCCACCCATTGGACCCCCTCTCAGGAAGCCGCCCTTACAGCGCGCGGCGGAAATTTATTGCTTTCGGCGGCGGCCGGCAGCGGGAAGACCGCCGTTTTGGTCGAGCGCGTCATTCGGCGCATCACCGACCCCGACGATCCCGTTTCCATCGACAGCCTCCTCATTTTGACCTTCACGCGGGCGGCGGCGGGGGAAATGCGGACGCGGATTGCGACGGCACTTTCCGCCTATTTGGAAGAAGAGGGCGCTCGGCTTCGCGAGGATCCCACGCCGGAGCGCACCGAGCGCATCCGCTATTTGAAACGCCAGCTCACACTTCTCTCCGGGGCCGATATTTCCACGATTGATTCTTTCTGCCAATCCATTCTGCGCCGCTATTTTTACCTGCTCGACATCGATCCCGACTTCAAGATTCTCTCCGAGGCCAATGAAATTTTCCTTCTGGAAGACGAAGTGCTCTCCGAAGTCCTCCTGCGGCACTACGAGGCGGGCGATTCCGATTTCACCGATCTCGTCGACCTTTACGCCGCCGGGTATCGCGATGCGAATCTGCGCGCGGAAATTTTGCGCATTTACAGCTTCACCCGCGCGATGGCGTTTCCGGACGATTTCATCGCGCATCTCGCCGATCCCTACGACATGCCCGAGGACGCGCTTCCCGATACGATTCCGTGGGTGCGCGCGCTGCTTTCGGATCTCCACGCCGACGCACTTCTCTGGAAAGATTCGTACCGCCGCATTCTGCGTCTCATGGACAATCCCGCTTTCGGCGATGCGTTCGCCGCCTACCAAGAAAATATTTCCGAAGAATACGCCGCCGTCGATGCGCTCGCGTCTGCGGAAACCTGGGACGAATGGTACCGCGCGATTCGCACGGACATTTTCAAACGCCTCCCCGCCGTTCGCGCCCAGGACGACGAAGACATCCTCCGCGCGAAAGAGGAAATCCAATCTCTCCGCTCGGCCGTGAAAGAGGAAATGAAGAAACAGCGCGAGATGTATTTTTCCGTCGCGCCCGCGCAATGGGCTCGCGACATGGCCGCCGCGCGTCCGCTCGTTTCCATGCTCTCCACCCTTCTCCTCGAATTTCACGACGCGTACATGGCGCGCAAAAAGAAGGACGGACTCATGGAATTTCACGACATGGAGCACTACGCCCTGCAGCTCCTTTTGGCGGACGGCTCGGCGCCTGAGCACCCCATTCCGTCCGAGACGGCGCTTGCCCTCCGCGCGAAATACCGCGAAGTCATGCTCGACGAATACCAGGACACGAACGGCATCCAGGAACTCATCACCGTCCTCATTTCCGACGGCGAAAATCGTTTCCTCGTCGGCGATCTCAAGCAGAGCATCTACCGCTTCCGCCAGGCTGACCCCACGATTTTCCTCGGGAAATACGAAAGTTTCCCGGAAAACGATTTGAAAAATCGCCGCATCGATCTCAATTTGAATTTCCGCAGCGACGCGGCCGTCCTCTCGGCGACGAATCACATCTTCCGCCAGCTTTTGCAGAAAACGGAAGACGGCGCACCGCTCGAGATCGGCTACGGCGAAAAAGAAGCGCTCTACCCCGGGCGGAAATCCGAGCTGCCCACAGACTACATCGGCGGCACGGTCGACATTTCCCTCGTCAATCTGCCGGGAAAAGACGCAGCAGAAGACGAAGACATCGACACGGATCTGGAGAAAAAAGAAATCGAAGCGCGGCTCATCGCGCGGACGATTCAAAATCTCGTCGCCGCCAAAAAGACCATTCAGGAAAAAGACGGGAGTTTCCGCCCCGTCGAATACCGCGACATCGTCATTCTCGTCCGCGCCGCGGAGAAACGCGCCGGTTTCCTGCAAGCGACGCTGGCCGATGCCGGGATTCCGACGCTCACCGAGCAAGGCAGCGATTTCTTCGCCTCCGCCGAGATTCAGATCCTCCTCGCCCTGCTCCGCCTCTTGGACAATCCGCATCAGGACCTTTCCTGCACCGCCGTCCTGCGCTCGCCCTTGGTCGGCCTCTCCGAAGAAGCGCTGGCGCTGCTGCGCCTCGAAAATCCCGCCTCGCTTTGGGACGCCGCCGCAGCCGGCACGGCCCGTCTCCCCGAGCGCGATGCCATCCGCCTCTCCCGTTTCCGGAAAGATTTCAAAAAATGGCGCGCCCTCTCCCGCACGAAAGGCGTCGAAAGCCTTCTGGAGACCATTTTGGTCGACACCGATTTTGCCGCGTACCTTTCCGGGATGCCGGGCGGAAACCTTCGCCGCGCGCACGTCCTCTCCCTCCTCTCCGCCGCCCGCCGCCGCGACGCCGAAGACATGAGCGGCCTTCCCGGTTTCCTGTCCTACATGCGCCGCACCGAAGACAGCGGCCGCGCCGTGCGACAGGAAACCGCGCCCACCGACGCCGGAAACGCCGTCCGCATCATGACGATTCACAAGAGCAAAGGCCTCGAATTTCCCGTCGTCATCCTCGCGGCCACCGGCGACGCCTTCAATAAAATGGATCTCTCCGGTACCGGCCTCATCCACAAAGATCTGGGTCTCGGCCTCTGCCGCCTCGAAAAGACACAGCTCCTCCGCTGGCCGACGCTCTACTGGTACACCGTCCGCGCCGCCATCCGCCGCGAAGCCCTCGCCGAAGAAGCGCGCCTCCTCTACGTCGCCATGACGCGCGCCAAAGACAAACTCATTCTCTGCGGCACGACCGCCGACGCCGAGAAAAAGATTGGAGAATTGGCGCAAAGTCTGAAAGGAAACAAAGGCCTGCCGCCCCACCTCGCCCTCCGCGCGCGCTGCTATCTCGACTGGATCCTGCCCGCCGCTTTGACCAGCCGCTCGCTCGCCCCGCTCTGGCCGGACAATCAAAAAGACGCCGTCTTCACCGACGACGCCGAACCGGCCCGCTTCAC
>CAVEYT010000189.1:0-3120 GCA_963619995.1 Acutalibacteraceae bacterium
CAGTTTTTGTTATTCGCTATCTGTTTACCGGTCGCCGGTGCCCCCGTAGGGGCGGGTGATGGGACGCGAATGCGAAAATATTGCGAGCTTTGTATGGCGCTCACAGTCGCCTCGCTAGGGCTCCGGTTCGTTTGCACAAGCGACACCGCTAAAGTCTGACGTCTGACCGTCTGACGTCTCGATCTCCATGTTACGCACGGTCCACGGTCCACGGCTGACGGTCCACGGCTGACGGTCAACGGACGTCGTATTGGTAATCGTCGCGGAGGGTCAGGATGGCGCCGGCGTCGCCTCGCATGGCGGCTTGGATGAGCCATTGCATCGCAAGTTTCGGATTCTTTTTGACACCTTCACCGGCGCCGTAGGCGTAGCCTAAGCGGGCCATGGCGAAGGCGTTTCCTTTTTCGGCCGCCGCTTGGTAGCAGGCGACGGCTTTTTGGATGTCGGGCGTCGTTCCCAGGCCGGATTCGTAGCAGAGGCCCAGGGCGGCGCGGGCGGCGGGGATTTGTTTTTTGTCGGCGCGGAGGAAGCATTGGAATGCTTTTTCGCCGTGGCCGGGTTGTTTGTTTTTGTTTCGATAGGTTTCGCCCAAAAGAAGGAAGGCTTCGTCGTTTCCTAAGTTTTCGGCTTCGTCGGCCATGGAGAGGGCGCGCGCGTCCTCGAGGCAGCCGGCTTCGCCGCTCGCGTATTCGGTGGCGGCGACGGAAAGAAACGTGCGGAGGGTCGCGGTGCCGTCTTCTGTCTCCGGGGCCGCGCCTTTGCGGATCCAGAGTTCGGCGGCCGTCAAATCTTTCGGGACGCAGTTTCCTTGGGCGTAGAAGAGGCCGACCATGAGCATGGCGGCGCCGCAACCGCGCTCGGCGGAGAGCAGAAAGAAACGGAAGGCGCGGCGGGGATTGACGCGGCCGAGCATGCCTTCGTCGTAGAGGCGGCCGAGGAGGTAGGCGGCTTCGGCGTCTCCGGCGTCGCTGGATTGTTCAAAATATTTCTTGGCTTTTCGCGGCTCCGGGGGATTTCCGGCAATGCCGCGGAGCCAGAGTTTGCCCAGATGGAGGGCGGCTTCGCTGTTTCCGGCAGCGGCGCTTTTTTCGTAGTATTCCTGCGCGCGGGTCTCGTCTTGGGGGACGCCTCGGCCGGTCTCGTAGCGGTGGGCGATGACGCCGAGCTCGTGGGCGGCTTCGGCGGCGCCCATGGCAGCGGCTTTGGCAAAGTAGGTCGCGGCGTCTTCGTAGGCTTCGCGGCAGGCGGCGTCTTGGCCCATGGCGTAGTAGTATTCGAGCATGCGATCGGATGGCATGGCGGTCCTCCTGATTGTGAGAGAATTGAGATTTGAGAATTGAGAATTGAGGGGCGGCACATGGCGGCGGGGCTGTTGACCGTGAACCGTTGACCGTGAACCGTGTGTCTCATAGAGATCGAGATGTCAGGCGTCAGACGATTGGTTGGCTTTTTTGTCAGACGCAAGATAGTTATTAGTTTTTAGCTATTAGCTGTTAGTTTTGGGTGTCTCATAGTGGTCGAGATGTCAGAGATCAGACGTCAGACGCTTGGTTGGCTTTGGGCGTCCTTGTGGGGTGAAAGGCTTGAAAGGGACTGAAAAGCAAGCGGCACCATCATCAAGCCTTTTCAAGCTTTCATTTCTATGTGACGCGCGGTAAGCGGAAAACGGACGACGGATAACCGTGGACCGTGAACCGTGCGTGAGCACCTTTGATTTTCTTTCGATGTGACGAACGGATAACGGTAAACGGAAAACGGATTGCAACACAAATTCTTATGGATTGATTATATCATTCTTAACAGAAAAGATAAATCGAGTGCGCGAGATTTTTTCGGTGCCATTAGGGAAGGGCACCCTAAAAAAATAATGTCTCTACAAAACAAAATAGGAAATAAAAAAGCAAGCGGCTCTTTGGAGCTACTTGCTTTCTTTTTTATTCTTTTTCCGCTTGCTTGCGAATTTCGGCGAGGGAGAGTTCTGTTTCCGACTCTGTTTCCGGAATGGTTGCGTCCGGGGCAGCGGCGGTTTCTTCCGTTTCCACGGTTTCTTCTGTTTCCGCATCTGAAATCGTTTCCGTTTCTTCCGGGGAAAGGGCTTCCGGATCGAGGGGTTTTCCGTCCGGGCCGACGCCGCGGTCTTTCGCGCCGCTGATGTGGTAGTAGGCATGGCGCATGACTTCTTCTTGTGGGACGCGGACGCGGCCGGGGAGTTTCTCTTCCAATTTGTCCCAGAATTCGTCGGAAGCTTTCAGGAGAAGGCGCGAAACGTGGTCGGTGCCCGGCAAATTGTAGACGAGCGACCAGATGTCGCGTTTGTCCAGGCTGCCGTACATGCGGTAGGTCTTTCGGTACGCGATGGTCTTGATCGGCTCGACTTTGAAATGGAAGGTGCCGTCAATGACGTCGTAGGGAATGCGGAGCTTGCGCACGCGGAAGAGGCTGGCGTAGGTGACGACGAGGTCGTTTTCGCAGATTTCGTAGGTGGAGCGCCCGCTGGAAACGGCGATGAAGAAGATAGCGACGATGCCAAGGGTGATGAGATCGAGCCAGGGAATGCGGCCGGTATTCAAAATGTAGCGCACGGCCATGAAGAGGTAGCCCAAAATGCAAAAGCCGACGATGCCGTATAAATACAGGTACGTTTTGTGGATTTGCGAGCGGTCGGTGAAAATCGGGGTTTCGTTCATACAGACTCCTTTATAAAGACACAAAAATCATTTCTATATTGTACTACAGATTGCGAGATAAATCATTTTTTACAGAGGAAAGGAAATGGGAGGGCAGCGAGGCGCCGGAAAGGGCGGCTGTCATTTCCGAAAACCGAATGAAATGGGGGAAATAAAATATAAAATTTTGAGAAAGATTATAAAATTCGCTCGCAAAAACTAACTGCATTTATAAAACCAAGAAAAGAAGAAGTAAAAAACCGCAGAATGAGCGGAAAAACACATAACATGAAAAGATTCAAAATCTGTATCAATCGGAGAAGATAAAGAAAATAGAATGAAATAAAATCAAAAGCAAAGGATATAAAAATAATCTAGGTGGAAATATAAAAAATCAATCAATAAAAGACGATACAGAATCAAAAAATAACAAAGTTTGAAATAAATATATAGC
>CAVEYT010000190.1:0-3090 GCA_963619995.1 Acutalibacteraceae bacterium
TTTCCCGTGTTCCCGTTTCCGAAAATTTTTTCGTCGTGAAAATTTTTGCTTGACAGATTTTTTTTCGGGTGATACAATGCACCATCATAAGAGCTCGATGAGCGGGAGGAGTAGTCTCGCGAGGCACAGCCAAGAGAGCCGGCGTAGGTGGGAGTCCGGTGTGTGCGCGCGTGATGAATGGGCCCGTGAGAGGCAGTCCGATCCGGCGTCCGGGGTAGGAACTGACGGTCACTTTCACCGTTATCGGAAAGCGTGTACTATCATGTACATTGAGCCGGATTCCCTTTGTGGAATCAATGAGGGTGGCACCGCGGATTTTGACCTTTCGTCCCTTGCATTTGTTGCAGGGGTCGAGAGGTTTTTTTGTTAGGGAAACGGCGATCAAAGGATCTGATGTTTCCGAAAAAAAAGAAAGGGTGAAACGAGATGGATGAGGCAAGGGAGTCATCGCTTCCGGTATTTATCAAGTCGCGGGGAGGGAAATTCCGCTGGCTGACGGTCTCGACTTTGATGCTGGCGATTGGGATGATTTTGCATCTGGTCTCGCCGTCGGTGATGGGATTCACGCCGAACTGGGTGATCGCGACGTACTGTGTGGCGATTTTGCTCACGAAGCCGACGTATCGCCAATGTCTCGGGATTTGCATGGTGGCGGCGCTGATGGAAGTCTTCACGTCGAAGTCGGCCTTTCCTTACGGTGATTTTGCCAGCGAATTTGCAGGCGCTTTTGTGGCCGGTTTCTTCGCACACAGCGTGCCGCCGATTAAGATCGGGAAATTTTCGCTCCGTCCGACGTTGGCGGGATTTGTGACGACGCTGGTCTCGGGGGCCATCTTCACGGCGATTCTGATGTGGGTGACGGGGATTCCGCTGCCGATTTATCTCTACGGCATCTTGCCGGCGGTGACGCTCGTCGCTGTGGGAAACGGGATCATCGCACCGTTTCTGTATTTCCCGGCGCTTCGCCTTTTTAAGTCGATGCATTACATGGCGGATTCGGAGGTGCCGGACAGCGATCATTCGGGTCTGGTCCTGCGGCAGGAGAAGGAAGGCATCGTCAGCGTGGAGCATCTGACGTACACGTATCCTTTCGCGGAGAAACCGGCGCTCACCGATGTGTCGCTGCAGGTTCGCGAAGGAGATTTCGTCGTATTGACGGGGGCAAACGGCGCGGGCAAGACGACGCTTTTGATGTCGATGATCGGCGCGATTCCGCATTATTACGGCGGGACGATGCAAGGCATGGTGTACACGGACGGCCGGGCGACAACGCAGACGAATATTTCGGATTTGGCGTCGTCGATTGGAGTCATTTTGTCGGATTACGGCGCGCAGATTGTCACGATGACGGTGGGCGAGGAAATGGCGTTCACGCTGGAGAATCACGGGTTTCCCCCGGAGGAAATCCGGAAACGGTCGAAGGAGGCGCTCGCCAAAGTGCATCTGGACGGCTTGGAAGAGAGAAAGGTCACGCAGCTTTCCGGCGGACAGCGGCAGCGCTTGGCGATTGCGGCGGTGCTGGCGGAAGAGCCGAAGGTCGTCGTCTTCGATGAGCCGACGTCGGCGCTCGATCCGGAAGGGATTCGGGAATTTTACGAATTGGTCGGCGCGCTCAATCGCGATTACGGCCTGACGGTGGTCGTCGCCGAGCATCATTTGGAAGCGGTGCTGCCGTATGCGAAGAAGTTCGTGCTAATCGATCAGGGAAATATCGTCAGCGAAGGCGCGCCGGAGGCGGTCATGCGTTGCATGTACGAGAATCACATTTACGAAGAAGCGGTGCCGGAGATTTTCGCGGCGCAGCTGGATTTGGAAAAGGACGGGGTGCGGTTTCCTCGTTCGTTCCTGAATATCGATGACGCGGCGTTCTCGGTCGCGGCGACGGCGGGAAAGGGGGCCTTCTGATGCTGGAGATGAAAAACATTTCCTTTCGCTACGGAAAGGACGGGCCGGAAATTTTGGACGATGTGTCTCTTTCGTTCGGCCGCGGAGAATTTATCGCGCTGACCGGACGAAACGGGAGCGGAAAAACGACGATCACGCGTCTTTTGACGGGATTGGAGAGGCCGGATGCCGGTCGGATTTTGTATGACGGCCGCGATGTGACGAAAGAGGGCGCGGCGGGGCGCTCGGCTTTCATCGGCTATGTGTTTCAGCAGCCGGATCGGCAGATGTTCATGCCGACGGTGCGCGAAGAGGTCGGGTTCGGTCCGTTCCAAAGCGGGAAACGGGGCGCGGAGCTGGACGCTGTCGTGGAGAAGGCGATGGCGGCGGCCGATATTTCCGAATTTGCCGATGCGTATCCGCGGACGCTCTCGCGCGGCGATCAGCAGCGGACGGCGATTGCGTCGGCCTTGGCGATGAATACGGAGTATCTTGTCCTCGATGAGCCGACGAGCGGGCAGGACGGGCGCGAAAAGAAACGGCTCTGCGCGCTCATGAATGATTTGCGCGAAAAAGGAATCACGATTCTTTTGGTCACGCATGACATGGACATCGTGGCAGGCGAGGCGAGTCGCGTCTTGGTTTTGGCCGGAAAGAAAATCGCTTTCGACGGGTCGCCGGAGGAATTGTTTTCGGAAGAACATCGACCGGAAGAGTGGGGGCTCTCGGTGCCGACGTCCGTTCGCTTGGGACGCGCGCTGCCCGGGGCGCCGTATTGCCGGGATATGAAAACATTTTGTGATGCATACAGAAAGGCGGGTGCAGGGAAATGATGGCGAAATTGGTCCCGATTACGAAAATCATTTTGACGGTGGGCACGGCGTTCTGGGCGCTGGTGCTCCATCGTCCCGACAGTCTCGCCGTCCTGATGTGCGCCGAGCTCTTGCTTCTCATCGCGGCGCATCTGCTTTTGCAAAACATCAAAACGGTGCTGACGCTTGCGGTCTTTGCCGTCATGCTGGGCGCGGTGGAATATCTGGGCGGCGGGACGCTTGAAATGTGCGAAGTCGCGGCGCTCCGCATGATGGACATGACGCTGCTTTTCATTTATCTTCTGGGCACGACGCGCCTGCAGGATCTCACGGCGACGATGGTGCGCCAGATGCACGTGCCGTATGAATACGCCTTCATGTTCACGGCGGGGCT
>CAVEYT010000191.1:0-3071 GCA_963619995.1 Acutalibacteraceae bacterium
TCACTCACGCGGCGTTGCTCCGTCAGGCTTTCGCCCATTGCGGAAGATTCCCCACTGCTGCCTCCCGTAGGAGTCTGGACCGTGTCTCAGTTCCAGTGTGGCCGTTCATCCTCTCAGACCGGCTACTGATCGTCGGTTTGGTGAGCCGTTACCTCGCCAACTGCCTAATCAGACGCAAACCCCTCTTCAGGCGGAGCTTTAGAGGCTCCTTTCTTTCTCTTTTCATGCGAAATGGGAAATTCATTCGGTATTAGCAGTCGTTTCCGTCTGTTGTCCCCATCCCGAAGGCAGGTTGTTTACGCGTTACTCACCCGTTTGCCACTAGAATCAAAAGAAGCAAGCTTCTCTCTCTTCCCGTTCGACTTGCATGTGTTAAGCACGCCGCCAGCGTTCGTCCTGAGCCAGGATCAAACTCTCCATGATAGATTGTTTGTTTTGGCTCGTTTTCTTGCCAAGGAAACAAATTTCTTCGTTTCCACTCAAATGTTATTGCGGGATATTGCTATCCTCACACATCGGCATATGTTTTGCTGACTGTTCAGTTTTCAAAGAACCAAGTGCCGCTTCGTGCGGCGTAAAGTATCTTATCACGAGGATTTGGATTTGTCAAATACTTTTTTGAAAAATTCGCAAAAATTTTCAATTTCAAAAAACATTTCCTCTATCTCAAATGATATATTGTAAAAGAAAATAAAAGCCCTGCCGCTTCCAAAACGATAGGAAGGGCAGGGCTTGGGACTATTCCGCCTTTGGGCGGAGTAGGGGGAAAACCGTTTTCGGCAGAACCGAGGTTTCTCCTCTGTTTCTTTGTTTCTTACAATATTCCCGGATTATTTTTCATCCATGGCTTTGACTTCCGGCATGGATCCGAGGTCTTCCCCGGTCTTTTCATAGTGGAGGAAGATTTTGAGCTCGTGCGCTACGACGCCGGAGAGGGCGAGGAGGGCGATCAAGTTCGGGATGGCCATGAGGCCGTTCAGGATGTCGGACAGAGTCCAGATGACATCGAGGTTCATGAGGCCGCCGGCAAAGGTCATGGCGACGAAGATGATGCGATAGGGAATGATGGATTTGACGCCGAAGAGATAGACGGCGCAACGTTCCCCGTAGTAGTTCCATCCGAGGATGGTGGTGAAAGCGAAGAGGACGAGGCCGGCGGTGAGCATGTAGCTGCCGAAGGACGGATACACGGAGGTGAAAGCCGCGTTCGTCAGGGCCGCGCCGTTGAGGCCGCTATCCCAGACGCCGGTGACGACGATGGTGAGGCCGGTCAGGGTGCAGATGATGATGGTATCGATGAAGGTACCGGTCATGGAAACGAGACCCTGCTCAGCCGGCCAGCGCGTTTTCGCAGCTGCCGCGACAATCGGTGCGGAGCCGAGGCCGGATTCATTGGAGAAGAGGCCACGGGCAATCCCGCTTTGCATCGCCATCATGACGCTGGCGCCGAGGAAACCGCCGGTCGCCGCCGTCGGGGTGAAAGCGTGCTCAAGAACGAGTGCAATCGCAGCGGGAATCTGATCGGCGCAAACGAGGAGAACGGCGCCGGTGCAGAGGAGATAAATCACAGCCATGGCCGGCACGATGGTGCTGGAAGCCGCGGCGATGGATTGAATCCCACCGAAGATGATCGCGGTGACGAGGACGAAGATGATGCCCGACGTCCAGACCGGATCGATATTGAATGTAATATTGACAACTTCGACGATGGAATTGACCTGTGTGGTATTGCCGATCCCGAAGATGGCGGCGAAGACGCCGAACGCCGCAAAGAGCGTGCCGAGCCAAGTCCATTTCGCGCCCATGCCGTTTTTGATGTAGAACATCGGGCCGCCGGCGATATTTCCTTTTTTATCGACTTCGCGATACTTGACGGCGAGACATCCTTCGGCAAATTTCGTGGCCATTCCGAAGAAGGCGGCCATCCACATCCAGAAGAGTGCGCCCGGGCCGCCGGCATGAATGGCGGTCGCGACGCCGACGATGTTCCCCGTGCCGACGGTGGCGGCCAGTGCCGTACAAAGCGATTTGAAGCTGGAAACGTCCCCGGCATCCTGATTTTTGCCGGTGGAGAAAATCAGCTTGAAGGCCAGCGGCAGACGGATAATCTGCAAGAGCCCCAGACGCAGCGTGAGGAAAATCCCCGTGCCGACCAGGAGCACCAGCAGCGGTGGCCCCCAGACGATGCTGTCAATCGAATTCAATAAATCTGCCATTTTTCTTTCCCCCTTGAATAAAAAAAGCCCCGTAGGGCACTTTGCAGTGCTCCTCCGGAGCGAAGTGACAGTAGGGCGAGCCGAGGAAATCCGTTTTTCGATTTCCGTTTGGAGAAACATGACTCTGTCCTTTTGCCTGAGAGACCGGGCGGAATACGAAACCGCCCTTGCACCTTCGGCACTCGCCTTATGCGAGATTCTCCAGAGGTTTGTGTATCTTTACACGCACTGTGAAATTGATGAGCGTAGTGTACCGCCATTTTTCCGCTGTGTCAAAATGAAAAAATCGATACTTGCTATAGCTTGAAACTATATAGCAAGCTATATATGCCCGTCGCGGGCATAGCAAAGGGCGGGAAAAAGCAGAATTGAGGATTGAGGGGCGTGGCCGTTTTCTTGCTTTATTTTTTTGCGTTTGTGCAGAGAGCTTTCGCAAGAAAGAATTGAGGAAAAGCGGTGCCCGCCGGCGACAATCTTCGCATTCGTGTCCCATCCTAAGGGCAGAATTGAGAATTGAGGGGCGCAGCTGATTCTCGTTTTGTTTTTGTGGCGTTTGTTCTGAAAATTTTCGCAAGAAAGAATGGAGGAAGAGCACGTGGCGGCCTTCTTACTTTGCTTTTTTGTCACATACAGTGTCCATCACCCGCCCCTACGGGGCACTGAAAACCGTCCACCGGACGCTTTTCTCCCGAAGAGGACTAATATGTGGCGGCTTCGCCGCATTTTTATAAAATTGTCGCGAAGCGACACCGCTAAAGTCTGACGTCTGATCGTCTGATGTCTGACGTCTCAAGCACTATGAGACGCCAAAAACTAACGGCTAACAACTAACAGCTAATAACTATCTTGCGCCTG
>CAVEYT010000192.1:0-3058 GCA_963619995.1 Acutalibacteraceae bacterium
GCCGTCTCTCCCATGTGATACGCCATCAGCACACGCGACGGCTCAAAATATTTCTGCGTCAGCTCGCGAAGCATATACACGCCCGCCCGCACGTTTTGATATGGATCCGAAAAATCCGTGATTCCCAAAGCCGCCGAAAGCCGCGGGTGGTTGATGCCGTTAATCTGCATTAATCCCACGTCGCCGGTCCCCGACACCGCCGAGGAATCAAAGCGCGACTCCTGCGCCATCACCGCCAAGACCAGCGTGAAATCCACGCCGTATTCCACCGACACGTCATGCACGTACTTTTGAAACTCCGGCGAAAGCGGCACTGTTTCCTGTCGGATTGCCACGAACTTTTTCGCCTTCTCCGGCGCCGGCGTCCATATCGGCTCCGCTGCCTGCGCCTTCACAAGTAAGACGTCCCCCGCTGCCTGCGTATGACCCGCAATCACCACGCCCGCCGCCAGGCCCACAAGAAACGCCGCCGTCCCCACAATCACCCAGCTCCTCAAAACATTTCTCCATATTCGATGATTGTTTCTTAAGACCCGTGTCTGTCTTTCGATCTGATTCATATCCTTCCCTCTTCCTAATCACGCTTCTACTGCGGAAATCACTTTCTGCCGCCATTCTTTCAGTTCGGCACACTGTTTCTTCAGTTTTTCGTTTTCTTTCGTGAGATTGTCTAACTTCATGACAATCCACCTTTCCTCTGCCTCTTTGCCAAACGACACGATCACTTCGTGTGTTCTGACTTCCTCGTAAGCCACCAACACACCCGGCACGTCCGCCTTCGCTAAAGTGCCGTTTTGGATACGTGCCCTAATGGCCGACGGTGAGCACTGCCATCGCTCCGCCAGCTCATCGACTGTAAATAAAGCCTTTTCCATCCTTTTCTCTCCTGCGCTTCCCCCTTTGCTATAATGAATACAGAAAGGAGGTGATAAAAATGAAATACTATTTTGATTGCCACACTTTGAGCCCCGACGAATATCGGAAATTCTATAGCGAAGTCCATGCCGTTTATGACTTCGTTGACTGTGATTTAAGAAACCCGCGCTGTTTCTACCTGACCCTGACAGATAGAGACCCGCGCCCCGAAACCACCGTCAAGCTCCCGCCGGGTTGTCGGATGCGGCTTCACTCCCTGATAGAATGATCTCGACTGTCTCGATCGCGCACCCACGTGACCGAGACTTTTTCGCCTTTCTCTGCCGCCGCCATCAAAGCGCGTCCCAGCTCTTCCATTGCCGGCAGCATATATAGCAGCCATCCCACACCGCCGCCGCCGAGAAATTCGCACACCCCGCCCTGATACTCAATCCCGGCATTCACCTGCCGCCGATTGAAATCAAAGACCAGACGGAAATCATCGCCATTTTTCTTTGCCAGCGTGACCCAATCGGCCAGATTTTTTATTTCGTGCCCCAAGAGATACATTTCATCCTTCGAGCAATGCCAGCGCCTAGCCCGCTCCGCCCTGTCCAGCAATACATCACCGTCCATCATCGGTACCATCTCATACCTCCTGCGCTTCCACCCATGCCAGGCCGTCATCCGTCTCCACCGGCCGAAACACCACCGAAAACTTCTCCTGAATCATCGCGTCCATCAGCTTCGCAAGTGACCATGTAAACGCCGGAGCACGCTCTTTCTCCGTCCCTAGGACCATGCTTTCATAATTGAAACCATCAATCAATGCTGTCTTTTCCTGTGCTGTCATCTTCCCCTCCTACGCTTCCCCCTCTGCTATGATGAATATAGACCGGCATCACATCCTCCAGAAACTCAGCCGCCATCTCAGCCGCCATCGCACGATCACGCGCCGCTAATTGCCGCAAAGTCATTCCGGCCGCCCCCACTTTCTCTCAAACGCATCCAGCCGCGAGGCGACCTCATTCGCCCGCACCGACACCGCCTCGATCTCATCCGCCAGCGCCCGGCACTCCGCCGCCAAATCCTCCTCCGCTGCCAACGCCGGAATCTTAAGACAACTCCTCAGCCGACGCGCCGATATCTGTCCGTTCGCTACCTCGTTGTTCCGCAGCCATGCCTCCGCATCGACAACCATCTCTCGCTCGCTCAGCACCATCGCAAGCCCTCCTATCACGCCTTCATGGCCGGGACAATCTCGCCCGCCACCCACTTCTTGATTTCCCACACATGCCTTTCCTCCGGGAAATTCACCACGAGAAGCAGCGTATACAATCCGCATTTATTGACACAACGCACAGGATCCGTGCGGTCCTCCCAATCACACGGCACATCGATGACCTTCTTATCTTCCTCATCGACAGAATCCATGACGGCCTCCGCATCTCTGCCTTCCAAGCCCAGAGCAAGCCATACGTCGGAAACGTTAAACCAGATTTCGCCATCCTCTTCAATGGCACGAATTGCCCCAATACCTTTTTTGTAAAACTCCTTGAACGTTGCCATTTTGTTTCTCCCTTCCTTGGAAACTCTGAAACAGTGAGTAGTGGAAACCCACTCACGGACCGCTGCCCGGCTACCGCTGCCCGTCCACCGCCCTCCGTTGACCGTTGACCGTTCGTCACATTGAGATCGAGACGTCAGACAGTCAGAGAACAGTTAGCAGTTAGTAATTAGCAGTTAGCAGTGGAAACCCACTCACGCATTTGCTTCGCTTGCCTAGAAATAAATTCTAGTTGGAGGCAAAATAAATATTGTCTATCGGAAACCTATAGACCTCCGCAATTCGCGCTTGATACGCCGCATTTACCAGCTCCGGCTTGCGCTCCCATTTGATGAGCGTGTCTTTGCCGATACCGATTTGCTTGGCTGCGGACAGAAGCGTTAATCCTGCATTCACGCGCGCCGCTTTAAGCGTTATTTGAATTACTCTTGTCTTCATTTCTTTACACTCCTTTCTTCCCTGTTTGACGTCATTATACTAGAATCATTTTCTAGTGTCAAGCACAAAATTCTATTTTTAGAAAAAAAGTTGTGTTTTCTAGAATTTCCATCTATAATAAATGCATAACGCTCGATTCAAAAGGAGGATATATATAATGAAAGAGATAAACGAAAAAGCAATGAGGAAACTTTTTAG
>CAVEYT010000193.1:0-3017 GCA_963619995.1 Acutalibacteraceae bacterium
CGCCGAAAGTACTTGGCCGGAGGCGGCCCGGGAGGATAGGAAGCTGCTGATAAAAAAACTCCTACGCAGATTGGCGTGGGAGTTTTTTGTCGCGTGCGTTAGAGTCGGGAGCCGAGAGCCAGGAGCTTGGAGTGCGTGCTTTGCTCTTGCGTCAGGCGCAAGATAGTTATTAGCCGTTAGCTATTAGCTGTTAGTTCTGGGCGTCTCATAGAGGTCGAGACGTCAGACATCAGACGATCAGACGTCAGACTTTAGCGGTGTCGCCTGCGGCGACTATTTTATAAAATGCGGCGAAGCCGCTACAAGTCAAGCATTCCTTATTGGAGGAAGGTGGCGCGAAGCGCCGGATGATGGGACGCGTAATGCGAAAATGTGCGCTTGCGCACATCTGTCCTCAATTCTATCAGCAGGAAGTTTTTGGCACAAACGCCGCAAAAGTAAAAGGAGAATCAGTCATGCCCCTCAATTCTCAATTCTGCATTTACCCCGTTATAGAAAAAATCATGAAGCGATATCAAGAATTTCTTCTTCTGCTGTCCTTGATTTTTTGATATACTACCGGCAAGAGGGAAACGTGCCGGTAGAAATGTTTGAAATCGGCCGCGCCTCTTCCTGTTTCCATCCTTTTTCTCAGAATGGGGGAATGTATCATGAAAACAAATAAAAAATTCGGTATGCTGTCCGCAGCGGTGCTTCTGTCGCTGGTTTCCACGATTTTCCCACAGGGGGGGGGTGCTAGGCGCCGACTATCCGACGACTGTTAAAGGAGACGGGAAAACGATCAGCCACACTCCGACAAACGGTAAGGACGACGTCGTATTGTCTGCTGTTACGGGAGGGATTAACAACACCAGCGAAGCGTTGGTTGATGGCAAAACGGTTTATACCTATTTGGATAACTTGTTGTATCAAAATTCGCAGGTGAATTTTGGAATCGGAAATACTGTCAGCGTGACCACTGCGTACAAGGTGGTGGCATATGGGGCCGATAATACGGTCGGTGCTGCGAGTACGGTGGCTTTGGGGGTATCGAACAAGGCAGAGAAGGAGAATTCGATTGCGATTGGGGCTTACAATCAGGCGAGCAAGGAATATGCCATCGCGATTGGAACCGGTCGCGCTGCCGATGTGAATACGGCAAGCGGAGAAAAATCCATTGCCATCGGGTATCACAATACAGCGTCCGGGAAAGAAACGACGGCTCTGGGGCAGGAGGCGGAAGCGTCCGGATCGCGTTCGCTGGCTATCGGATATTATGCACGGGCGACGAATGACACGACAACGACTGAATTGGCAGGACAAAATGTGGCGGTCGGGGCGTCTTCGGCGGCGACGAATTTTGCGACGGCGGCTTTCGGTGCGTCCGGCAAAGCGACGGGCTGGGGCGCGGTGGCTATCGGCTATAAGGCAAACGCGTCCGGTGCCGGATCGATTGCCATCGGGAATGGAAGTATTGCGGATGAAGATTTGACGGTTTCCGTGGGCGGGACGGATCCCTCGACGCATGTGACGACTCTTCGCAGAATCGTGAATGTGGCGAATGGCACGGGGGATTACGATGCCGTTAATTTGAAGCAGATGAAAGATTATGTGGCATCGCAAGGCGGAAGTGGTGGCACGACGTATAGCGAGGGCGATCATATCGATTTGACGGGAAATAAAATTTCTGTCAAGACGGATGGGACGATTGCCACGGGAGATCCCGGGATTGTGACGGGCGGCACGGTGTATGATGCCCTGCTGAAGAAGGGGGAGACGTATGCCATCAGTGCGAGCCAGAATACAGCGCAGATTTTGAATAATGACAATTCGGTGGCGTTCACGATTTCCGTCGCGGGGCTGGATACCGGCGGCGGTTCGGCGAGCGGCACCGGAGAAAATTCTTTGCAAATCGGGAAAGATGCGGAAGCGACGAAGAAAAATTCTATCGCGTTCGGTGTCGGTGCCAAGGCGATGGGAGACAATTCCATTGCCATCGGGACGGGACATCAAATTACGGGAAAGAATTCCGGTGCTTTCGGTGATCCGACCATTATCGAAAGCGACAATAGTTACTCCGTCGGGAATAACAATCAAATTTCCGGGGAAAATACATTTGTCCTCGGGAACAATGTGACGACATCGGCAAAAAATGTGGTCGTCTTGGGGAATGACTCGACGGCGACGGAAGACAATGTGGTGTCCGTCGGCGCGGAAGGAAATGAGCGGAAGATTGTGAATGTGAAGGCCGGCGAAAAAGATACGGACGCTGTCAATAAAGGCCAGATGGACAAAGCCATCGATGACGCGCTCGCCAATGCCGGTGTCTCCGAGGCGTTGCAGGAGAGCATCGATCGCTTGGATCATGATATCAATAAAGTCGGTGCGGGCGCGGCGGCGCTGGCGGCTTTGCATCCGGAAGGCTTTGATCCGGCGGACAAATGGAGCTTTGCGGTCGGCTACGGGCATTACAGAAATGCGAATGCGGGCGCGCTCGGCGCTTTCTATAAACCGAATTTCGATACGACGGTTTCCATCGGCGGGACGATCGGAAACGGAGATCCGATGCTGAATGCCGGCGTTTCTTTCAAGCTCGGTCGGCGCAGTGCGAGACTTTCGCCGAATGCATCCGATTCGCAGCTCGTGCAGGAAGTGAATGCGCTCCGCGCGGATAACAATCGTCTGCGGGATGACAGCCGCTTGCAAGCGGAGAAGATCGAGAGGCTGGAAGCGCAGGTGGCGGCGCTGCTTGCGAAAGTCGAAAATCGTTGAGTTTTTGAGAAAACAAAAAAGGAACGGTGTGGTACCGTTCCTTTTTTGTTGGCGCTCGGCTTTAGGCCTTTCATCTCGCTGCTGTCCGTATGACCGTGAACCGTGAACCGTGAACCGTGCGTGAGCGGCTTTGTATTCCGTACGATGTGGCGGACGGTAAACGGTAAACGGATAACGGAAAACGGCTTTGGGCGTCAGGCGCAAGACAGCCGGGAGCTTGGAGCCGGGAGCGGCGTGATGGATTTCTTGCGTCTGCTGCAACAAAA
>CAVEYT010000194.1:0-3003 GCA_963619995.1 Acutalibacteraceae bacterium
CAACTATTTGCGTCAGCCTTTTCCTTGTCTTGCATCATGATGCTTATCGCAAAATCAGATAACGATGGAATCAGCGCTTCCTAAAAAAGTGAGGCGTATCATGCAAACAAAAAACATAGCCTATCGACCCATTCGACGTCTGAAAATGGCGCTGCGGTCGACGAAGAGAGGAAAGAGCAGCATCACCATGGGCGTCGTCGCGACGATCCTGGCCTCGCTGTCCTTCACCTTCATGTCCGCCTGCGCCAAATGGCTCCCGGATATGCCGTCGGGCGAAATGACGCTCTGTCGCGGGCTCGTGGGACTCCTCTTCATCCCGATTCTCTGCCTGCAGACACAAGAAAAATTTTTCACCGGGAAACACATCCCGATGCTCTGCCTTCGCGGCCTTTTCGGCAGCATCGCCCTCTTCTTTTATTTTCTCTCCATCGAAGGGCTGACACTGGGCGATTCGCAAATCCTCTCCCAGCTCGCCGCCTTTTTCATGTGCCTCCTCTCGCCGCTCTTTTTGAAAGAACGTCTCCCGAAAGAAGCGATCCCGGGGCTCCTCGCCATCACGGCCGGCACGCTCTGCGTCGTCCAAATTTGGAATTTCTCCGATTTTAATCTCTACACATTGTACGGGATGGCCGGCGGTTTCTTCTCCGCCGCCGCGTACATCGTCATCAGTCGCCTGGCCGAAAAAGGGTTCCGCTCGAATACGGAAATCGTTTTCTACTTTCAAATTTTCAGCATTTTCGTCGGCCTTGCCATTTCCGGAAACGAGACGTGGATTCTGCCGCAAGGGACGGATTGGTGCTTCGTCGTCGGTCTCGGCCTCTTTGCCCTCTCGGCGCAAATGTTCATGACCTGGGCATTTCAGCACGTCAATTCTCTCGTCGTGTCCTTTCTGATGTACAGCGAGATTCTCTTCCACGTCCTCTTCGGCTGGGCCTTCTGGAATGAAATCATGGCTCCCGCCTCCTGGCTGGGCGGCGCCCTCATCGTCGCCGGCTCCGTCATGCTCATGGTCTTCAAACCGAAAACCATCGACACCGACACCCACCACTACGGAAAACGCCGCCATAAGACAGAATTGAGAATTGAGAATTGAGAATTGAGGGGCATAACTTTTTCCTGCTTCCCTTTCGCGGCATCTGCGCTGAAATCTTTTCTGCTGATAGAATTGAGGGAAATCGGAAGCGGCTCCGCCGCATTTTTATAAAAATCGTCGCCGCAGGCGACACCTGCCCTCAATTCTCAATTCTCAAATCTCAATTCTTCCTTGCAAAAGCAAAAAAGCACCATGTGACACAAAAGCAAATCATCGTCTGATGTCTGACGTCTGACCGTCTGATGTCTCAAGCACTATGTTCCACAAAAAAAACTAATAGCTAACAGCTAATAACTAACAACTATCTTGCGCCTGACAAAAAAGCCAAGCCGCCCTATTTCCATTTTCCCAAGGACAAACCATCTATGAACGCCTACGACAAGAAATTTCTCAAGATCGCCATACCGGCTGCGCTGGAAGGACTTTTTATGGTTCTCCTCGCCTCCGCCGACCTCATCATGGTCGGCACCTTGGGGACCCTTTCCATCGCCGCCGTCAGCATTTTCCTCCAGCCGCGGCTCATTCTGCTCGCCTTCTCCCGCTCGCTCGCCTCGACCGTCACGCTCCTCGTTTCCAAAAATGCCGGCGCCGGGAACCGCGAAAATACCGTGGACGTCATGAAGAAATCGCTCGCCCTCTGCGCCGTTTTCATGGGCATCCTCCACATCCTCTTCGGAATTTTCCTGCAAGACATTTACTACCTCCTGGGCGCGAATGACGACTACATGGCAGAAGCCCTCATTTACGGCCCCATCACGCTCGTCGCCGTCTACCTCACCTCCGTCACGCTGATCCTCCAAGCCGTGCAG
Organism: Acutalibacteraceae bacterium; assembly: GCA_963619995.1. Lineage (GTDB taxonomy): Bacteria > Bacillota > Negativicutes > Veillonellales > Dialisteraceae > UBA1822. The sequence goes on from CAVEYT010000194.1 coordinate 1,903, forward strand.
CTCGGCTACGGCAATACCGCCGCGATTATGAAAACGAATATCGCCGGAAATATCATCAATGTCGCTTTGAATGCCGTTTTAATCTTCGGCCTGGGTCCGATTCCCGCCATGGGCATCGCCGGGGCCGCGATTGGCACCCTCTGCGCCGCGCTCTTCACCCTCATTTGGACCGCTTTCATTCTGCGCGAAGAGAAATTTTTCACCGGCGGCTCCTACCTCCCCGACAAAACCTATTTCAAGACCGTCCTCCCCATTTTCGGCAGCATCCTCTCCGAGCAGGGCAGCGAACGCATCGGCATGGTGCTCTTCGGACGCATGGCCGCCGGGCTCGGCACCGTCCCCTTTGCCGTGCACAGCATTTGCATGAATATTTGCGATATTTACTACGATTTCATGGTCGGCTTCGGCAAAGCGAGCATGGTCACGGCCGGGCAAGCCTGCGGCAAAAAGAGCGTGGAAGATTGGCGCGCCTACAAAACGAGCGGCCTCAAATGGAGTCTACTCCTCTCCGCTCTCGCCTGCGCCGCGACACTCCTTTTCCGCGAAGAAATTTTCGGCCTCTACTCCGCTGACGCCGCCTCGATGGAAATCGCCGCCGTCATTATGATTTTCGTCGCCTTCGTCAGTTTCCCCGAAGCCCACGCCCTCCTCCTCTCCGGCATCCTGCGCGGATCGGGAAAAACGGGCGCCGTCGCGGCCTACTCCTTCGTTTCCATCACCTTCCTGCGGCCTCTCGTCACCGCGTTTCTCCTCTACGTCATGGACATGGGCCTCTACGGCTGCTGGTGCGCGCTCATTCTGGACCAATGCATCCGCGCCGCCTGCGCCACCTTCCTCGTCCACCGTCTGGAACGAAACGCCCGCTGCCACCTCATCGCCGAGCCCGAATAATTTTTCAAAAGAAACCCCGCTTCCTTTCGCCGGAAACGGGATTTTTTGTTGCCCGAAAAGGAAGCGCTGATTCAATCGTTATCTTATTTTGCGACAAGCATCATGATGCAAGACAAGGAAAAGAGCGACGCAAATAGTTGCGCTATTTAAGGAGCCCGCAGGCGCACGTATTGCATCATGATGCCGCAAAATAAGATTCTTCGATTGAAT
>CAVEYT010000195.1:0-2977 GCA_963619995.1 Acutalibacteraceae bacterium
CGACAGGAGTTCTGCGGGGAAGCACTCCGCGTGATTCATCACAAAAAGACAACCGCAGAAAATCACTCCGCGTGATTTATGCAAACCGGAGTAGCCCAGAAGAATTCTTATCTTTCGCAAGAAGTTATGCGCCTGCGGCGCATTCTATCTCCCGGCCTAAAGGCCACCCTCTTTCAAAAGAGGGCTTGCCATGTGGCGGCTTCGCCGCATTTTATAGTAGGGTCGCTCCGCGTCATTTCAAAGCGAAAAGCGAACGGCGAATCGCCGGCGACAATCTTGCGCATGACAAAAAATTTCCAGCGTGTATAATAAAGAAAAAAGAAAAAGTTTCCTCTATTTCCAAATAGAAAGGAGCCCCCATCATGACCGAAGGACACATTCAAATTTACACCGGCGACGGAAAAGGCAAAACCACCGCCGCCATCGGCCTGGCCATTCGCGCGGTCGGCGCCGGGAAGACCGTCTGTTTCATCCAATTCATGAAATCGCTCGCCTACTCCGAGCAGAAAATCCTGCAATCCATCCCCGGCATCACGCTCGTGACCGTCGGGAAACCCTATTTCATCGCCAAAGAGGGCATGCTCACCGACGAAGAAATCAAAGCGTGGGGAAGCGCGCTCACCGTCTACCCCGCCGGGCATCCGCCGAAAGAGTATCGCGACCTCGTCCTCGACGGCATCGAAAAAGCCGTCCTCGCCGTGCAGACATACGACGTCGTCATTTTGGACGAATACAACATGGCCTGCTGGTACGATTTGGCGACCGACGACGACACCCGCCGCATTCTGGCCGCCAGAAACCCGAAAACCGAGCTCGTCGTGACCGGGCGCGGCGCCCCCGAATGCCTCCTCGCCGTGGCCGATCTCGTGACGGAAATGAAAAAAATCAAACACTACTACGACAAAGGCGTCCAAGCGCGCAAAGGAATCGAAAATTGACCGCCTCCGACATCAAAGACGCCGCGCGGCGCCTCTCCCTCGACGCATGCGGCATCGCGCCCCTCCCATTTCCCGCCGCGTTTACGGAAACGCTCGCCAAAGAGGGCGCCATCCCCTTCGTGCCGGAAGACGCGGCAAAACGCACGGACGCCTGCGCGCTCCTTTCCGACGCGCGCGCCGCCATCGTCATCCTTTTTCCCTACAAAACGGAAATAGAGGAAACGGACGCGAACATCGCTCTCTACGCCCGCGCGCGCGACTATCACCAAATCAATCGCGCCTACCTTTTGCGCCTCGCCGCGATTCTCTCCGAGGCCGAAAAGAGCGCCGCGTTTCTTCCCATCTGCGACACCTCGCCCCTCGTCGACCGCCACCTCGCCTACCTCGCGGGCCTCGGTTTCTACGGCAAAAATCACTGCCTCATCCACCCGAAATACGGCTCCTACTTCACGATTGGCGCGCTTTTGACGAATCTCGACATCGCGCCGGACGCGCCCCTTTCCCTCACCTGCGGCGCCTGCACCAAATGCCTCGCCGCCTGCCCCGCCCGCGCCCTTTCGGAAGAAGGATTGCAAAGAAACCGTTGCAAATCCTATCTCACGCAGAAAAAAGAATTGACGAGCGAAGAAGAAACGATCATCGCAAGGACGGCCAATATTTTCGGCTGCGACGAATGCCAGAAAATTTGCCCCTACAACAAGTCCGCCGCCCCCTCCCCGCTCCCGGAAATCCAAGAAGCACGCATCGCCCGCCTGACAAAAGAAAACATCGTCCCCCTCTCCCACCGTGCTTTTGAGCGAACCTACGGAGACTACGCCTTCGCTTGGCGCGGGAAAAATATTTTGATAAGAAATTTAGAACTGACAGAGAAGAAACCGTAATCCGTGGTCCGTTGACCGTGAACCGTGCATCCTTGCGCGTAAGAGCCGGGAGCCGGGATTGCGTGATTGGCTTTGGTTCTCAGGCGCAAGATAGTTGCTAGTCGTTAGCTTTTAGCTATTAGTTTTAAGCGGAAGCGCTTCGCGCGATTTATTTTATAAAAATTGCGCCGAAGGCGCATACCGCTTTTGTCTAATAGCTAGCAGCTAACAGCTAATAACTATTTTGCGCCTGCCGCAAAAGGAAAGAAGCACAATAGCCAAGCCCCTCTTCCCTCTCAATCATTGACATTGTAACGAAAACTGCTGTATACTATAAACACAAAAATATCAGGAGGTGCCATTATGGAAGCTGCAAGCAATGTGAATCTGAATATCCGCGTCAATGCCGACACGAAAAAAGAATTTGAAGCGTTTTGCCACGACATGGGCATGTCGATGACGACGGCCATCAATTTATTTATGCGGAAAACCATCCGCGAATACCGCATTCCCTTCGACATCAGCGGCGACATCCCGAACCAGACCACGCTGGAAGCGATACGCGAAGTGGAAGCGATGGAAAAAGATCCCACGCGCGGAAAATCGTACAACAGCTTTGAAGAACTCTTAGAGGATTTGGACAAATGACGCCGCGCTACCAAATCCAGCAAACCGCGCTTTTCAAAAAAGATTTGAAACGGATTCGGAAACGAGGTTACGACCTGTCCCTGATCGGCCACGTCGTCGACACCCTCGCCGCCGGTGATTCCCTGCCGCCCAAATACAAAGACCACAGCCTTTCGGGCGAATACCACGGCTGCCGCGAATGCCACATCACGCCGGATTGGCTCTTAATCTACAAAATCAACAACAATAAATTGATTCTCTACCTGACCCGCACCGGCACGCACAGCGACGTCTTTTGAAGAAGCAAAAAGGGCTCCGCAGTTTTTTAACTGCAGAGTCCTTTTTGTTTGTCTAATATTCGTGCTCGGCTTTAGACGTCAGGCGCAAGAGAGTTGTTAGCTATTAGCTACTAGCCGTTAGTTTTAAGCGGTGTCGCCTCCGGCGACGATTATTAAAATACAGCAAAACAATGTTTGTGTCTTACTCCATGTTTGTCTATCACTTCGGGCACAAAGGTCCGCGCCTCGAAGCGCGGCCCTGGTTGATGGCGGC
>CAVEYT010000196.1:0-2975 GCA_963619995.1 Acutalibacteraceae bacterium
GGAAACAGCGGCCTTAAAATAATAGAAGGCCGCCATCAACCAGGGCCGCGCTTCGGGGCGCGGACCTTTGTGCTCTCTATGATGTACGAACATAGAGATAAAGTTGTAATGCATTGCTATCGCTTCGCTCAGCGATGAGAGGTGCCCGCCGGCGACAATCCTCGCATTTAGCGTCCCATCATCCGGCGCTTCGCGCCACCTTCCTCCGATAAGGAAGGCTTGATAGGTGGCGGCCTTTGGCCGCATTTTTAAAATCGTCGCCGAGCTTTGCATGGCACTCACAGTCGCCTCGCGTCACTACGTTCCTAAGGCTCCAGTTCGTTTGCACAAGGCGACACCTGCACTGCTCACTGCTAACTACTCACTGCTAACTTTTTTCGCCTGACGTCTTGATTTCTATGTGCCACAAAAAAACTAATAGCTAACAGCTAGGAACTAATAGCTATCTTGCGTCTGACGCCAAAAGCAAAAAACAAAAAAAGGAGAACCATCCATGCCATTTCATTTCGACAAAAAAGGGAAACAGGAAGTTTCCTCTCTTTATCAGGAATATCTTTTGCACGCCGTCGCGGGGGATTTGCTGCTCGGCGAAGTGCGCGAGCATTTGTTTCTGGACGACGTTGATCCGGATTGGATGGACACGGACGCGCGGGCGGCGGAGTATGTGACGGCGGTCGGATTCGGGGATGCGATACGGGATGCGGTGTACCGGCTCTTCGAGGAGGAAGCGGCGGCGCCGTATGACGTGCTGACGAACCGGTACACGCCGGAAGGCTTGGCGGAAGCGCTTTTCGACGCGGCGGCGGGAGAGGTGCATCGCGTGCCGGCGGAAACCGTGACGGAAAATCCGTATTACCGGACCATCCGCCCGGCGAAGGGGACGGCGGGCGCGATTTCCCTTTTGACGAGCGATTACGTCCCGTACGAGCTGTTTCAAATGTATCACGAAGAGAGGCCGGGGGCGTCGCCTTTCGCCACGGCGGATGTCGGATTTTTTGAGAAACCGGTGACGTTTCCCGTGCTGGAAGAAGACGGGCGCGTGTGGATGAGCGTCGTGCATTCGGAGATTGCGTCCATGGCGGCGGGGATTGCGGCGGCGCACGGGCGCGTCGTGACATTCGGGCTGGGGCTCGGCTACTACGCCTTCATGGCGGCGGCAAAAGAAAACGTCTCGCGCGTCACGGTGATTGAGAAAAATCCGGATGTGATTGCGCTTTTTGAAACGTATATTCTGCCGCAGTTTCCCTTCGCGGAGAAAATTGAGATTATCGAGGCCGACGCGTTTCGTTTTTTGGAGGAAACAGAGGACGGCGCCTACGATTTCGGATACGCGGATTTCTGGGAAGGCGCGGAAGACGGCACGCTCTTGTATCTGGAATTTTTGCGAAAAGCGAAGCGGTTTACGCGGACGAAATTTGCGTATTGGATCGAGAGTGCTTTCATCGACGCGTATTTCCGTCCGGCGGCGCTCCTTTGCCTTAGGCGGGCTGCCGGCGAGGCGCCGTTTCCACTGGACGTGCCCAAGAAAATTCGGCGGCTGCAGGGACATTTTGCGGATTTCCTGTCGGAGCGCGTGGCGACCATCGAGGACCCGCGCGCGTTTCTGGCGTGTGACAATTTGACGGCGCTCGTCCGGGAATGGGCGGCGAGGGAAGGAATATGAAAAAAATTATTTTTGATGTGGACGGCGTGCTGCTGAGCGAGCAGCGATTTTTCGACGTGTCGGGCCTCACGGTCTGGGAGATGCTTTTCGGCCAAAATGGCCTGGGGCTTCCGACGGAGGGCGAAGATTTCGACGCGGCGCACGTGACGGACGGGCAAATCGCGGCAATCCGGGCGCGTGCCTTCGGGCAGGAATCGCTCTTTGCGTGGCTCATCTCCCGCGGCATCAATTCCAATTGGGACATGGTGCACGCGCATCTCGTGACGACATTCGCGCTGATGGCCGCGACGTATCGCGAGCGGACGGGCGGCGACGTGCTCTCGCTCTCTATTGAGACGGAAGGCGATTTGAAACGGACGGGCGCGCTCCTCATGGGGCTTCCGCTACCGAAAGCTGCGGAAATTTTGCGATTTTGGGAAACGAATTTGGAGGGCGCTGTCGGCGCGGACGTTTTGGGGAAACTCTCGGAAGCCATGCGGCCGATATTCGGATGCGTGCCGGCATGGAGCCGCCCCGGTTCGGCCTTTTGGCGCATCCACACGGAGCTCTTCCAGACGTGGTATTGGGGCGACGATGAATTCATCCGTTTCCACGGACGCGTCCCGTTTTGCCCCGGCAAGGCCGGCTTTTTACAATCGGAAATTCCGCTCGCGCCGAAAGAAACCATCGCGGCGCTCTTTGCGCGGCTGAAGGAAAACGGCTGGGAGATCGCCGTCGCGACGGGGCGGATGCGAAACGAGGTGGAAACGGCTTTCCGCGCGCTCGGCTGGCTTTCGGCTTTTGATCCGCGCTATATCGCGACGGCGACGGACGCGGAGGAAGCGGCGAAAGCTTTGGTCATCGACGTCCCGGGGAAGCCGCATCCCTTTCTCTACGAATGCGCGGCGTACGGACGAGACAAGGAAAAATACGCAGCGTATGCGGCCGGCAAGGAAACAGTCGCGGCGGGCGATACCGTCTACGTCATCGGCGACACCTACGCGGACATCCTGGGCGCAAGAGCCGTCGGCGCCAAACCCATCGGCGTCCTGACGGGACTCTTGGGCGCGCGGGCGGCGGAGATGTTTCAAAAAGAAGGCGTGCCGTATGTCGGTCGTGTGACGGAGATAGAAAAATTATTGGGTGCAGAATAAAATGGGATTCGGAAAGGCGGCGCGGGCCGTCTTTTTTTGTGTGATTTTGGCTGTATGTGTCAGGCGCAAGATAGTTATTAGCTGTTAGCTTTTAGCTGTTAGTTCTGGGTGACTCATAGAGCTCGAGACATCAGACGGTCAGACGTCAGACGGTTCTTTGCTTTGATTGTCACATCGTG
>CAVEYT010000197.1:0-2965 GCA_963619995.1 Acutalibacteraceae bacterium
TTTTCATTTGTCGAAATGCCCTCACTTGTATATAATAAAAGAAATTTTTGAAACGCGGAGGCTCTCATGGCATACGAAAAGAAATCTGACAAATCCTATGAAACAAAACCGGCCGACACCGCCACGCTGGCCGTGGAGCACATCCTGCCACAGAGCATCGAGGCGGAGCAATCCGTCCTGGGCGGGATGCTCCTCGATCGGGACGCGCTCGTGACGGGCGAAGACATTTTGCGTGCCGACGATTTTTATCGCGAAGCGCACGCCGTCATTTTCAATGCCATTTTGTCGCTGGCACACAAAGGGACGGAAGTCGATATTCTCACCGTCACGGAAGAGCTGCGCCGCATGGGCCGCCTCGACGACGTGGGCGGCGTCATGTATGTGAATGAGCTGCCGGAGCATTGCCTCTTTCCGAAAGCGGTGCGACAGCACGCCGAGATTGTCGCGGACAAATCCAAATTGCGCCGGCTCATCAATGCGGCCAACACCATCGCCGCGTCCGCTTATGCCGCCGCCGACGACACGCTGCAGATCGTCGACAATGCCGAGCGGCAAATCCTCGAAGTGTCCAAAGACGACCGCCGCACCGATTTCGTCCCGATTGGCGAAGCCGTGCAAAATGAGCTCGCCGAGATCAATACGAAATACCAAAATCAATCGGGCGTCACCGGCCTTTCCTCCGGTTTCCAATCGCTGGACGTCATGACGACCGGTTTCCAAAAAGGCGATTTCATCATCGTCGCGGCACGCCCCTCCATGGGCAAGACCGCCTTCGTCCTGAATATCGCGTACAATGTGGCCATCAATGCGCAGAAACCCGTCGCTTTTTTCTCACTGGAAATGCCGCAAAGCCAGCTCGTGCAGAGACTTCTCTCCTCCGCCGCTTTGATCGAAGGCCAGAAACTCCGCACCGGCCGCCTCACGACCCAGGAAGAATGGAACAATCTGGCGGCAGCGGCCAGCGTGCTCATGGAAGCGCCGCTCTATATCGACGACAGCGCCGGCGTGACCGTGGCCGATATCCGCTCCAAATCCCGCCGCCTCAAAGCCGAGCACGGCCTCTCTCTCATCATCATCGATTATCTCCAGCTCATGCAGAGCCGCACCGCACGCGGTATCGACAATCGCCAGCAGGAAATTTCCGATATTTCCAGAAATCTCAAAAGTTTGGCGCGCGAGCTTGATGTCCCCGTCATCGCCCTCTCGCAGCTTTCCCGTGCCGTCGAAGCGCGTCAGGATCACCGCCCCATGCTCTCCGATTTGCGCGAATCGGGATCCTTGGAACAGGACGCGGATCTGGTCGGCTTCCTCTACCGCGAAGCGTATTACAACAAAGAACTCGAAGCCGACGACGCCAGAAAAAATCTCACGGAAGTCATTCTCGCCAAAAACAGAAACGGCCCCATCGGTCAGATTGAACTCTATTTCTTTGGCCAATACACCCGTTTCCACGAGACGACGAATCGCGAAGCGCCCGAAGACGTCTGAGCCGCGTTTCTTTCTTCCGATACCGGAAACGGAAAATTTCAAGCGCGACGCATTGCGAAAGCGAAAAAAATGTGCTACAATATATTTCACCGATGCGGATTCGTTTCGCATCCATGCGGGTGTAGTTCATCGGTAGAACGTCAGCTTCCCAAGCTGAATGTAGTGGGTTCGATTCCCATCACCCGCTCCAAAGAAGAGAGCTTCTGTGACGAAGCTCTTTTTTTGTGCGCTTGGTGCTTAGAGCTTGGAGCGGCGCGCCGGGCTTTTTGCATCACGCCCGAGATAGTTCCTAGTTTTTAGTTACTAGCTATTAGTTTTAAGCGGTATCGCCTTCGGCGATGATTTTATTAAAATGCGGCCGAAGTCCGCTTCCACTTTCAGCTAATAGCTAACAGCTAATAACTAATAACTGTCTTGCGCCTGACGCCAAAAGCCTAGCGCGCCGCCCCCCGGCTCCTCTAAGATGTGATATAATAATGAAATATGATTTTTTGAAAGGAGCGTATCATGGGTTTTCTCAAAGAATTTAAGGAATTTGCATTGCGCGGAAACGTGCTGGATATGGCCGTCGGCGTTGTCATCGGGGCGGCATTTGGAAAAATCGTCACCTCGCTCGTGTCGAATATCATCATGCCGCCGCTTGGTTTCCTCGTCGGCCGCGTAGATTTCTCCAATCTTTTCATCAATCTGGGCACCATCGACGTCAAGACGCTGCAAGAAGCGCAAGCCGCCAATGTCCCCGTCATCGCTTACGGCGTCTTCCTGGACAATGTGATTGATTTCCTCATCGTGGCCGCAGCCATTTTTGTCGTCTTGAAACAAATCAATCGTTTCTTCCCGAAAGAAGAAGCACCGGATCCGCGCCTCTGCCCCTTCTGCCGCGAAACCATCGCCGACGACGCGACGCGTTGCCCGCATTGCACGGCGGAGCTTCCCGAGGAAACAAAAGAATAAGTTTCGCAAACATTTGGATGTCACCTTGCGTGGCATCTTTTTTGTTGGAAAGAAATGTGCGATGAGAGATGAGAGATGAGACGCCTGATTGATTGTGATTTTTGCACTTGCGGCATTGGAAGCGAAAATTTTCTGCTGATAGAGATGAGGGGCAAAACTTAATATTTCTCCTCTTCGACGCCAGGCGCAAGATAGTTATTAGCTGTTAGTTGTTAGCTGTTAGTTTTTTGGCGTCTCATGGAGATCGAGACGTCAGACATCAGACGATCAGACGTCAGACTTTAGCGGTGTCGCCTCCGGCGACGATTATTAAAATGCGGCGAAGCCGCCACGCGCTAGCCTTCTTCGGGAAGAAGGTGCCCCGTAGGGGCGGATGATGGTTCCGCTATGTGAAGAAAAGCAAAGCGGCTCTTCTCACAAACGAGCAAAGCGATGTTTGCTTTTTACTTACTCTATGTTCGTCAATCATTTCGGGCACAAAGGTCCGCGCCTCGAAGCGCGGCCCTGGTTGATGGCGGCCTTC
>CAVEYT010000198.1:0-2952 GCA_963619995.1 Acutalibacteraceae bacterium
GGCGCCGAGGGCGTGGGCCTGGCGACGACGCAATCGGTCGTGTATTCCATCATCATGCTCTTTGCGGCGAATTATTTCCTTTCGTCGGTGCTGTTCTGAGGATGCGGCCATGATAGAATTGCGGCATGTGTACAAAGCCTTCGGCTCTCGGCAGATTCTGCGGGATGTGAATCTTTCGATAAAGGACGGGGAAACGATGGTCGTCCTGGGCGCTTCCGGCTCCGGGAAATCGACGATTTTGAAACTCATCATCGGCCTCATTCGCCCGGATGTGGGAGAAGTCCTGGTCGACGGGAAGGACATGGCGCTCCTTTCCGAAGAAGAATTGAACGAGGCGCGCCGCCAAATGGGCATGGTGTTTCAATATTCGGCGCTCTTCGATTCCTTGAATATCAAAGAAAATGTCGCTTTCGGGCTTCGGATGCATCGGCGTCTCCCCGAGGCGGACATTGACCATATTGTCGCCGAAAAGCTCCGCATGGTCGGGCTTTCGGACATTGAGACGCTCATGCCGTCCGCGTTGTCGGGGGGCATGAAGAAACGGGTGAGTCTGGCGCGGGCGATTGCGCTCAATCCGACAATCATCCTGTACGATGAGCCGACGGCGGGGCTCGATCCCATCATGTCGACGTCGATTAGCCTATTGATTCGGCGCATGCAAAAGGAAATGCACGCGACGAGCGTCGTCGTGACGCACGAGATGGCGTCGGCCAAGCTGGTCGCGGACAGGATGGCGTTTCTGCATGAGGGATCTTTCCTCACCGTCGGGACGCCGGAGGAAATCTACGGCAGCTCCGACCGTCGCGTCTTGCAATTTGTGAATGGCTGGGAAACACCGGAAGGTCCGTTGAAAGAGGGTGAACTTTCATGAAATGGTCAGCGGAGGCCAAAGTCGGCGCGTTTACGCTGGCGGGGATTTTAATATTCGCGGGGCTGATGTTTCAGCTCTCGCACATGGTGCTTTTCGGCAAGGCAGGCTTCCATGTGAACGGCTATTTCAGCGAAGCGGAGGGCATCGAGTCCGGAAACGCGGTGCGCTACGCCGGCGTGGAAGTCGGCCGCGTGGACGGCGTATCCGTTTCCCGCGGCGAAGCGTTGCTCTCGCTCCGTTTCTACGACGGGAGCGAAATCCCGAAAGACGCGGTCTTTACGATTCAGTCGTCGAGCATCATGGGCGGCACTTTTGTCAATGTGGCCGGGGGAAACCGTTCGCGGGGTCTCCTGGAAGACGGCATGACGATTCGCGGCACGGCGGCGCCCAGCGTGGAGACGCTCATGGTGAAAGTCGACACGCTCGCCGATACGGCGCAGACCATCTTGGATGGAATGAATAATGTTATTTCCGATCGGGAAACGCAAAGACATGCGAAAAATATCATCGGAAATGTCGATGCCTTGACGCAAAATCTGGCGATTCTGACGGCGCAGGGGATCGAAATCAGCCGGAATGTGGACGCGATGACCGCGCAGCTCTCCGGCATGATGGCGCAGTTCAACGGAGACGGCAAAGCGGGCGCACAAGCCCGGGTCATTTTGGACAATCTGGCCGTGACGAGCGAGAATGCAAAAGAAATTTCCGTCAAAGCGCGCAATATTTCCGATAAACTGGGGAAAGGGCCGAAATCCGATTTTCTGAAGGTTTCCGGAGACGCGGAAATTTTGTATAATACACGAGATGAAAAATATTCACCGAATTTCAGCGTGCGGTTTGGGACTGAGAAATTCTTCCGGCTGGGCTATGAATCGGTCGGAAGCGGGAGCTTTTTCAATGCGCAGGTCGGCCGGCGCCGCGGCCCATGGGATTTCTACGCGGGTCTCATTCGCGGCAATGTCGGCGCCGGCGCTACATACCGGGCGGATCGTTTCCGAATCGGCGCCGATATGTACAATCCCAATGATATGACATTCCGTCTGAAAGGAAGTTTTGAGATTCAACCGCATTTATTTGCCACCGTGCAGACGATTCGCCCATATAGCCGTGAGGGCGGCGGGAATTATTTCGGCGTGACATACACGTATTGAGAGAGAGGGACAACATATGAAGAAACAGGCATACAAGATTTTGGGCGCGGCGATCGTCGCATCGATGACCATCGGCGGCGCGGCGTTCGCGGAGCGTCCGGAGCTGCCCGCGCTGACGTATGAGGCGGGTGCGGCCGAGACGGTAAAGCAGGCGACGGAGCATCCGACGAAAGAGGCCGTGCTCGGCAATCTTTTGGCGAAAGGAAACTACGTCGAGGCCCCCGCGCAGGTGACGCCCGCGGCGGAAGAGGTCACGATTGATTTGGACAAAGTGGTGCTGACGGCGCTCGAAAACAACCGCGCGATCAAGATTTCCGAATATGAATATCGTGAGGCGGAAGCGGCTGTGCGGGAAGCCTCGGCGAAGAAAAACCCGTCCGTTTCCCTTTCGATGGAAGCGGCGCGCGGGGGTAGCAGACCGCAGACCGGTGGGTATGTGGTAGGGGAAACCTATACGGACGGGCTCAAAGTGTCCTGGCCGCTCTGGACGGGCGGAAATGCGGAAGGAGCCATCGCCAAAGCGCGTGCGAACCGCGGTGCTAAGGAAGAATCGCTCTATTTGCAAGAGGCGGACACGAAGCTCTCCGCGATTTCTTCGTATTACCAATATCTGAAGGCGATTCAGCTGGCCGACGTGGCGAAAGAATCGCAAGACAATTTGGCCGGGCATTTGAAAAATGTCGAGCAGCAATACAATGCGGGCATCGTCGCCAAACTCGACGTCCTCTCCTCGAATGTGTCGCTCGCCAATGCGAAGCAGTCGTACATCACGGCGGATAATGCCAAGCGTCTGGCCGAAGCGAGTCTCAATAATGTGATGCGTCTTCCGATGAATACGAAACTCACACCGGCGACGAAGGATTTCCCGGAGCCGGAATTTACAATCACGATGGAAGAAGCGCTCGCGATGGCCGACGCGTATCGCTGGGA
>CAVEYT010000199.1:0-2929 GCA_963619995.1 Acutalibacteraceae bacterium
AGCGTGTCATCGACATGGCCGTGACGATTGTGCGCAAAATCTCTGGGATTCGTGACGCCGAGCTCCAAGAGCCCCGCCGCCCTGGCGCGCCCGATGATACTCTGCGCGTAGAACGCTTCGATAAATTCCGGAAAGAGGGAAATGACATCGATCCTCATCGCGCCCTCCGTCAATCTTCCCACTCCAAAAGATGCACCGTCATGCGCCGCGCCGAAAGGTCGACCGAAAGGATACAGTCCGGAATGGCCGGGATACAGATTTCCTTCCCGTCCTTCTTCGCCACATAGACGTCGTTTGCCCCCGTTTCAATGATTTCCGAGAGCGTCCCGACCTCCGTCCCGTCTTCGGCGACAATCGAAAGCCCGAGGAGCTCGAAAAAATAATACTCCCCGTCCGGCAGGCGCGGAAATTCCTCGCGCGGCAGGAAACAAATCTTGCCCACGAGCGCTTCGGCCCCGTTTCGATCATCGCAGCCTTTGACGTGCACGCGATACACATTCTTGTGCGGCTTGGCCAAGAGGACTTCGTGCGGCGCATTCTCCCAAAAGAGACGCCGCACCTTGCCCAAGATTTCCGGCCGCTCGATAGACGGCAATACACGCAAATCACCCCGCACACCATGCGGGGCAACGATTTTGCCGACTTCGATGAAATTTTCAGAGTCTGTCTTATTCACGGAACGCGACGATCTTTCCGTCTTCGACCAAGATTTCCCCGCCGCGGATGTCATTGAGATCATCCCCGACGTGGACCGTCACGAGGCGATTGATCGGACCGCGCGGCAGCTCGGCACCAATCACGAGCCCGCTCAGCTGCTCTTTGTCATTGAGAATTTTCTCCTTGGCTTCGAGAAACTGGGCTTTCTGCGCTTCGATCTGCGCACGAAGCTGCGCCACGCCGGCCATATTGATCTTGGCCTGCTCGGAGAGTTTCGCGTTTCCTTCAAATTCGAGCTGCGCCAAGTCATGCTCGATGGCATCGAGATTTTGCTGCATCTCGGCCAAAAGTCTGTTCTTCAGTGCTTCCGTCAGCTTTGATTTCAGCAAGACGGGCACAAGCAGGGTCATTTCTTCCATGATGTACCTTCCTTCGGACGCGCGGCGCGCATCACATAATGTCGACGGCGACTCTCCGGTCCTGCTTCAAGGCGCCTGCTTTCACGACGGCGCGAATCGCATTGGCGATCCGGCCTTGGCGGCCGATGACTTTCCCGATATCCTCAGGGGCGACCCGGACTTGATAAATTTCCAGATTTCCCTTTTGGACGACGGTCACCGTCACGGCCTCCGGATTTCTCACTAAGGATTTCACAATCCAGCAAACGAGCTCCTCCATAGTCTGTCCCTCCATTATTTCTTGGATTCGGCAAACTTGGCCAGGATGCCGTTTTTGCGAAGGATGGAACGAACGGTATCGGTCGGTTGCGCACCTTTTTGCATCCAGCCGATGATTTTTTCGTCATCCAACTTCACCGGCGCGTCCGCCTTGGTCGGATCATACCAACCGACGGTGTCCACCGGAGCGCCGCTTCTGGCCGCGCGTGCGTCGATGACGACCACACGGTAGAACGGTGCCTTCTTTGCGCCCATACGGGTCAAACGGATTTTCAGCATACTTTCACCTCCTTGAAATGTAAGGAAATTTTACTTCCTTATAAGATTCAAAATTTAGGAAACCCGGGGAGGGAGAGTCCCCGAGGCATTTTACTGTTTTTCATCTTCTTCATTTGCTTCTTCATTTCCGTGAATTGCTTCATGAGCCGATTCACTTCCTGCACATGCGTCCCGGAGCCGGCCGCGATGCGTTTGCGGCGACTGCCGTTCAAGATGTCCGGATTCCGACGCTCGGCGGCTGTCATCGATTGGATGATGGCCTCGATGTGCTTCATTTCCTTGCTGTCGAAATCGATATCCTTCAATTGTTCCTTATATTTGCCCATCCCGGGAATCATCCCGAGAATATTTTGCATAGACCCCAGTTTCTTCACCTGGCGCATCTGTTTCAAGAAATCGTCGAGCGTGAACTCGCCCTTTTTCAGCCTTTGGACCGCGTCCTCCATGCTGTCCTGATCGAGCGTGCGCTGCGCCTGCTCAAAGAGAGATTGCAAATCGCCCAGATCGAGAATGCGCCCGGCCATGCGGTCCGGATAGAAATCTTCGAGGCCGCCGTCCAGCTTTTCGGACGTGCCGATGAGCTTGATGGGCTTTCCCGTGACACTCTTGATGGAAAGCGCCGCGCCGCCGCGGGCATCCCCGTCCATTTTCGTCAAAATCGTCCCGTCGATCCCCAGACTCTCATCGAAAGCCTTCGCCGTCGTCACCGCATCCTGCCCCGTCATCGAATCGAGCACCAGCAGAATTTCATGCGGCCGGACCGCGCCCTTGATATCGCGCAACTCCTGCATCAACTTTTCGTCAATCGTGAGACGCCCCGCCGTATCGATGATGAGAATATCTTGGTTGTACGTCTTCGCGCTTTGGATGGCTTCCTTTGCGATATGCACCGGATCCATACTCTCCGGGATTTTGTAAACGGGCACCCCCGTCTGCTCGCCCAAGACTTCGAGCTGAGACACCGCGGCCGGACGATACACATCGCACGCGACCAAAAGCGGCCGATGCCCCTTCTTCTTCAGCATGAGCGCCAGCTTCCCGGCCGTCGTCGTTTTCCCGGCGCCCTGCAGACCCACCAGCATCAAAATCGTCGTCCCGGAAGGAGAAATCGTGATCTTACTCTGCGTCCCGCCCAAAAGCGTCGTCAGCTCGTCGCGGACAATCTTAATCACCGTCTGATCCGGCTTAAGACTCCCGAAGACCTCCTCACCGATGGCTTTTTCGCGGACCCCGGCGATGAAATCCTTGGCCACTTTGAAATTGACATCCGCCTCCAAAAGCGCGCGCCGCACCTCGCGAAGCGCCCCGTCGATATC
>CAVEYT010000200.1:0-2842 GCA_963619995.1 Acutalibacteraceae bacterium
GCCGCGCTTCGAGGCGCGGACCTTTGTGCGCAAAACGTTTTACAAACATAGAGCAAGTAATAAGCAAACATCGCTTCGCTCGTTTGCGACATCAAAAAGAGCTGTGACTAAAATAATTTCAGTCACAGCTCTTTTTGACGCCCAAATACTTTTCAAAAAATTCTTATCTCTCCACAGCTTGCCGGACGGCGCGGAGATTTTCTTCCGGGCATTCCTGATCCGTCACGCAGCCGGGGCCGATCAGGAGGCCTTTGCCGTTTACGGAATCGATGGCTTCGTGAATGTGCGCGATGATTTCTTCCGGCGTGCCGTCTTTCACGATGTCGTCGCGGACTTCTTTTCCGTTTTCCAGCTTCGTCGCCGCGCGAATCCCGGCCAAGAACGGCTTTTGATACCGCTCCCGCGCTTCGGCCAGCGACGGCGGGGTGTTGCGGTCGTGCCAGTTGAGGACGGTCGCGGGATAATTTTGCGCGATTTCATCGAAATACACATCGAGCCCATGCATGTGTACGACATTGAACCACGTGCGTTTCGCGTAATGCTCCATGACTTTCAAATCGTAAAATTCACCGAACTCACGGAATTCTTCGAGCGTGAGCAGATTTTTTTGCGCCGATTGCGTCGCGAAGAAGAAACCGGAGACGCCGGCGGCGATATTGTAATCGATGAAATCCATCGTGACGGCCGTGATGGTCACGAGCGCTTTTCGTACGGCGTCGGGATCCACTTTCAAATCTTGCAACACGCGGCCGCCCGACAATTTTTGGAGCGTCGTCAGCGGGCTGAAAACAGTCTGGATAAACGGCGTATTCGGTTTCACTTTTTTCGCCAGGATGCGCGCGAATTCCACCTGTTTCCCGTACGTCCCCTGCAACGCGGAAATCACGGGGAGTTTCCGGTAATCCTCCATCTCATGAATGCCCGGCTCAGCGAGGGTCACGGGGCGATTCGGCCGGCAATAAATATTCAGCTTCGCGCCGAAATCTTGGATGCCGTAATTGCCAAAGGGCATCATTTTGATGAAATCGAAATCATATTTCTCGTTCGCTTCGGCCTGCGCTTCGGCGAGCGACACGGGGTCCTGATCGTAGACGGAAAAATGATACCAGACGGAAACCGGAATGCGATCCGGCTCTTTCCCGGCCAAGACGGCCATGATGCGTTCTTCTCGATTCATAAAAACCTCCTTTACTTCACATATTGATATTTCTTTCGATACGCCGCTTCCCAGCGGTTGTAGATGAGCGTGAGCAAGATTGTGAGCACCCAGTAGATGATGGCGTCGGCGACATACGGCTCGGTGCGGCGGCTGTAGAGGGCCGCGTAGAGATCGGCCGAGGCAAAAATGTCGACGACTTTAATCGTGAAAAGCAGCGAGAGCGCTTTCACCGCGTGCAAATAATACGTAAAAAATGTCGGGAGTGCGACGACGAGCGCTTGGGGAAACACGATACGGAGATACGCGTCCCGTGGCGTCATCCCTATCGCGACGGCGGCTTCGTACTGCCCTTTCGGCACGGCCAAAAGCGCCCCGCGGATATTTTCCGCTTGGTAGGCCGCGTGGTAGAAGAAAAAGAGCAGGCAGCCCGTCCAATACGGCGACACGTCGAAAGGTTTCACCGTTTCCCCTGACATTTCCGACAGGATCGGCGCCAGCAGAAACGGGATCGTGTAATTGGCGATAAAAATCTGCACGATGGCCGGCACGGCGCGCGTAAAGGAAATCCAGACGGCCAAAAGCGGACTCAATATCCGATGGCGTCCGATGCGGATGACGGCAACGACGGCGCCCAATGCAATCCCGACGCTCAAGACGAATGCCGCCATGAAAAGCGTCCGCGGCACGGCGCGCAGGATGTAGAGCAGCGCATCTCCCATCGCAGCGATATCAAATGTCATGGCCGCCTCCCGAGAATCCCTTCGTATGCCGCGCGGACAGCCGGTGCATGAGCGCGGTGAGCGCCGCGATGACCGCCCAGTAGAGAATCGCGACCGCGATGTAGTTTTCCAATTTCCCGCGTCCCAAATTCACGTGAATGAGCATATTCGCGCGCCCCATGATGTCCATGAGCCCCAGCATATACATGAGCGAGGTGTCTTTCACAATCTCAATCACTTGATTCACCATCGGCGGGAGTAGCATCGGGATCATTTGCGGCACGATGATTTTCGTCACGCGCTGCCACGGGGTGAAACCGAAAACGAGCGCCGCCTCATGCTGCCCGCGATCGACGGCAAAATACGCCGGTCGAATGACTTCGGCGATGATGGGCGCAAAGGCAAAGACGACCGTCGCAATGACATACGTTTCCTTGGCGACGCCCGACAGGTCCGCCCCCGCCGCCGCCAAAAGCACCGGCACGGTGAAGTACATGAGAAACAAAAGCAGCACGAACGGCATGCTCCGCACAAAGGAAAGCCACACCTCCGTCGCCCCGTAAAGAAACGGCGTCTTCCGAATGCGGACGACGGAAACGAGCGCGCCGACCGCGATGGAAAGCACGGAGGACATAAGAATCACATACACCGTAAAGGGGACTGCCTCCGCCACTTTGGGCAGCACGGAGAGAAAATATCCGAAATCAAAAGTCAGCAAGAGGACACCTCCTTTCTAAAAGTAGAGAAACAAAAGTGAGTAGCGAGCAGTTTCGTGCTCGGCTTTGGGCCTCAGACGCAAGACAGTTATTAGCTATTAGCTACTAGCTATTAGTTTTTGGCGGCTCATAGAGGTCGAAACGCCAGACGGTCAAAGTCAGACAATGCTTGCTGGATTTGTCCCACAGAGCTTTTGGCTCTTGCAAGAAAGAATTGAGAATTGAGTATTGAGAATTGAGCGCAGGTG
>CAVEYT010000201.1:0-2827 GCA_963619995.1 Acutalibacteraceae bacterium
CCGGAGCCTTAGAAACGCAGTGACGCGAGGCGACTGTGAGTGCCATGCAAAGCTCGCGACAATCTTAAAATGCGGCCGAAGGCCGCTTCCTACACTGCTAATTGCTAACTACTCACTGCTAACTATCTTGCGCCTGACAAAAAAGCCAAACTTGCGCATGACATTCTGATGTCTGACGTCTGACCGTCTGACGTCTCGACCTCCATTTGACGCAAACCTCGTTCTCCGCTCCCGCCTCTTTTCCACAAAAAAAGACGGCCGAAGCCGCCTTTCTGTTTCCGTTTCCTTAATACCCCGCCGCATTGGCAATCACGAGACGCTGAATCTGATTCGTTCCTTCGTAAATCTGCATGACCTTCGCGTCGCGCATGTATTTTTCGTTCGGATTCTCGCGCGAATAGCCGTTGCTGCCCATGACCTGGACGGCGGTCGTCGAGACTTCCATCGCCACGTCGGACGCGAAACACTTCGACATTGCGGAAAATTTCGACGCTTCCGGATTCTTTTCCATCTGCATCACGCACGCCTTGTGGACGAGCGCGCGCGCCGCTTCCGTTTTCATCACCATGTCCGCAATCATTTCCTGAACCATCTGGAAACTCGCGATCTTCGCGCCGAATTGTTTGCGCTGGTGCGCGTAGCGAATCGCGGACTCCGTCGCTGCCTGCGCAATCCCGACGGAAAGGGCGCCCACGACCGGGCGCGACAGCTCCAGCGTCTGCATCGCCAGACGGAAACCCATGCCTTCGCGACCGACGCGGCACGATTCCGGCACGAAGCAATCATCGAAAATGATTTCCGACGTCGTCGAAGCGCGGATGCCCATCTTGTCCTCTTCTTTGCCGACCGTGCAACCCGGCGTCTTCGCGTCCACAAGGAACACCGTCAGCCCGCGCACGCCGCCGCCTTCGCGCACATTGGCGAAAAGCGTGATCTTATCCGCAATCGGGCCGTTCGTGATGAAACATTTCGTCCCATTGATGACATACCCGCCATCCACTTTTTTCGCGCGACAGGAAACCGATCCCGCATCCGATCCGGCCGACGGCTCCGTCAAAGCAAAGGCTGCCATCCCGCCCTTGGCAAGACAATCGAAAAATTCTTTCTTCTGCTCATCGGACGCGCCGAGCAAAATAGGATACGACGCGAGCGAATTGGCCGAGCACACCGTCGCCGTCCCCGCGCAAGCCCGTCCGAGCTCTTCCACGATGAGCGCCGTCGTCAAAAGATCCAGCCCTGCGCCGCCGAGCTCCGCCGGGCAAGACAGCTGCGTGAAGCCCGCCTGTTTCAAAATGGAAAGCAGCGTGTCATCCATGCCGCCCTTTTTATCCATATCGAGCGCCCGAGGAATGATTTCCTTCTCCGAAATCTCCCGCGCCAGCGCCACCAATTCTTTCTGCTCATCCGTCAACGAAAAATCCATTTGTCCCCTCCGAAATGAAAATTGAATTTGCTTATCGATATTATACAAGGAAACGGCGCTCGGTACAAATGATAAAATGAAATTGTGATATAATGAGCTGAAAGCGCGGAGCTTGGCATTTGGCGTCAGGCGCAAGATAGCTACTAGCCGTTAGCTGTTAGCCGTTAGTTTTTCGTCTCATAGAGATCGAGACGTCAGATGGTCAGACGTCAGACATCAGACGGTCACACTTTCGTGATTGGCTTTTTCTTTCTCATGGAGATTGAGAAGTCAGATAATCAGACGTCAGACGTCAGACAAAGCGGTACGCGCCTACGGCGCGTTTTAATCATCGTCGCCGCAGGCGACACCGCTTTCATCTAATAGCTAACAGCTAGTAGCTAACAACTGTCTTGCGCGTGCCGAAAAAGCCGATCACGTTTCTATATTTCCCTCAAAAAAGAAAGGACAAATTATGCTACGTCTTGTTTCCTATACGCATCGCGGCCTCCCGCAGTGGGGCGTGCTCTCCGAGGACGGCCGTGCCGTGCTGTCCGCTTATGATTTGGAAGAAGTATATTCCGTTTTCCTCGGCAGCACGCTAGCCGAATTTATCGAAACGGGCGAAGAAGGACTTTTGAGTCTGGCACAGGCACTTTCGCAAAACGAAAAAGAGGCCGAAGTTTCCTCCGTGCCTCTTTCCGAAATTGAAATCGGCGTCCCGTTTCTGCCGCGCCGCAATATTTTCTGCGTCGGCAAAAATTACAAAGAACACGTCCGCGAATTTGAAAAGGACGAGGCGGCGAAAGATCCCGTCGATCCCATTTTCTTCACAAAAGCGACGACGGCCGTCATCGGCCCCGAAGAGGCCATCGATTCGCATCCGGACGTGACGCGCGAAGTCGATTACGAGGGCGAACTCGCCGTCATCATCGGCAAGCAAGGGACGGACATCGCGCCCGAAGACGCCGCGGATTACATTTACGGCTACACGATTCTAAACGACGTCACCGCGCGCGACCTCCAGCGGAAGCACGCGCAATGGTTTCTGGGAAAATCGCTCGACACTTTCTGCCCCATCGGCCCCTTCGTCCTCGTCGGCGCCTGTGCGGAGCCTTTCACGCTCTACACGCGCGTCAACGGAAACTTGCGCCAAGAAGGAAATACGGAGGATCTCATCTTTTCCGTCCAAAAGCTCATCTCGGTGCTCTCGAAAGGCATGACGCTTCTTCCGGGCGACGTGATTGCGACCGGCACGCCCAAAGGCGTCGGCATGGGACAAAATCCGCCGACGTTCCTTCAAAAGGGAGATGTGGTGGAGATTACGATTGATGCGATTGGGACGTTGAGAAACAGTGTGAAATAAACGCTGGGCGTCTCATGGAGATCGAGACGTCAGATGGTCAGACGTCAGACATCAGACTG
>CAVEYT010000202.1:0-2807 GCA_963619995.1 Acutalibacteraceae bacterium
TGTCCGTGATCCGTTTACCGTGCGCGAATGACTTTGTTTGTCAAGCGCAAGACAGCCGGGAGCCGGGAGCCCGGAGCCGGGAGCGTGTCACATAGAGGCAGAGACGTCAGGCGCAAAAGTTAGCAATTAGTAATTAGCGGTTAGCAGTTCAGGTGGCGCTTTGCGCAATTTTATAAAATGCGGCGGAGCCGCGTACCGCTTTCGTCTAATAGCTGACAGCTAGTAACTAATAACTATCTTGCGATGTGACGGAAACGGCGTAAGCAGGAAACGACGGCGATGGGGAAAATTGACAAGGGGGCGGCGTTTCTATATAATTAAAAATTATCGGCGGGCGCCGTTTCTTTTGGTGCGCCTTACTTTTGAAGAGACAAGGAGAGAGAATCATGGCGGAAGTGCAGCAGACCTACGTCACACAAGAATATTTTGACAAAATGCAGGAGGAATTGGCCTACCTCAAAGGGACGAAACGTCTCGAAGTCGCGCAGCGTCTGAAAGAAGCCATCGCGATGGGCGACCTTTCCGAAAATTCCGAATACGTCGACGCGAAGAATGAGCAGGCTTTCACGGAAGGGAAAATCCTCGAGCTGGAAGCGAAAATCCGCACGGCGGTCATCATCGAAGCGGGCAAGAGCGACCATGTCATGATGGCGTCGCGCGTCAAGATCAAAGATATGGAAACGGGCGAAGTGCAGGAAGTGACAATCGTCGGCAGCTCGGAAGCGGATCCGTTTGAAGGGAAAATCTCCAATGAATCCCCGGTCGGTCGCGCGCTCATCGGCGCCAAAGCGGGCGATGTCGCGGAAGTCAATGCGCCGGCCGGCATTTTGAAATACAAAGTCATGGCCATTCATTGATGGGAGGAAATGATGTCGGAAGAAATCAAAAACGAAGAAAATCCGTGGCAAAAATTGAATGACCAGATGGTGATTCGCCGCGAGAAACTGGCGAAAATCCGCGAGCTCGGCGTAGAGCCCTACGGCGCGCGTTTCCCGGTGACGCATCACACGACGGATGTCAAAAAAGAAGCGGAAACTTTGACGGGGACGGAGACGATTGTCCGTCTGGCCGGGCGCATCATGATTCGCCGCGGACAGGGGAAGGCAGCTTTTTGCGTGCTCCGCGATCAGGAAGGCGATCTGCAGCTCTATTTCCGCAAAGATGAACTCGCCGAGACGGATTGGGCGCTTTTCAAATTGGTGGATATCGGCGACATTTTGGGCGTGGAAGGGACCGTCTTCGTCACGAATACGGGCGAGCTCACCGTCCGCGTCACGCATTTCACCATGCTCTCGAAATCGCTCCGCGTCTTGCCGGAAAAATGGCACGGCCTCACGGACAAAGAGCAGCGCTATCGCCACCGTGCGCTGGATCTCATCATGAATCCCGAAGTGCGCGGGACATTTGTAAAACGCGCGAAAATGATGGCGGCCATTCGGAAATGGTACACGGACCACGGTTTCCTGGAAGTGGAAACACCCGTGCTGCAGCCGCTGTACGGCGGGGCGAACGCAAAGCCTTTCACGACGCATTTCAATGCGCTTGACATGACGATGTATCTTCGGATCGCGCCGGAGCTGTATCTGAAACGGCTTTTGGTCGGCGGCTTTGAGCGCATTTTCGAGATTACGAGAAATTTCCGCAACGAAGGCATGGATACGCGCCACAATCCGGAATTCACCGCGATTGAGACGTACCAGGCGTACGGCGACATCGAAGACGTGATCGAGCAGACGGAGCAGATCGTCGAAGCGTGCGCCCTGGCTGTCTACGGCACGACGAAATTTGTCTACGAAGATACGGAAATCGACGTCAAAGCGCCGTGGCCGCGCCTCACGATGGCCGAAGCCGTGAAGAAATACACGGGCGAAGATTTCGACGCGTGCCAAGATATCAAAGACGCGCGCGCCATCGCTGACCGCCTCAATGTCCAATACTCCGAATACGACGGGATCGGGAAAATTTTGGCCGAATGCTTTGATGAATACGTGGAAGAGCATCTCATTCAGCCTGTGCACATCACGCGTCACCCGACGGAAGTGTCGCCGCTTTCCAAATCCGATCCCACCGACCCGCGCTACACGATTCGCTTTGAATCCTACATCTACGGCCGCGAGCTTGCGAATGGATTTTCCGAATTGAATGACCCCATCGACCAGCGCGCGCGCTTTGAAATGCAAGTCGAAAGCCGCAAGCACGGCGACGACGAAGCGCATCCGATTGATGAACCGTTCCTCTTTGCGCTCGAATACGGCATGCCGCCGACGGGCGGACTCGGAATCGGCCTCGACCGACTCTTCATGCTCATGACCAATTCCGCCAGCATCCGCGACGTCCTCCTCTTCCCGGCCATGAAACCGGAATTTGCGGCCGGCGACGCGCCGAAAGCGGAGACGAAGGAAGAAGACGATGCGCCGATTGATTTCTCCAAAGTCAAGATAGAGCCGCTCTTTGAAGATTTCGTGGACTTTGAAACCTTCTCGAAATCCGATTTCCGCGCGGTGAAAGTCAAGGCCTGTGAAGCCGTGCCGAAGAGCAAGAAACTCCTGCAATTCACGCTGGACGACGGCACCGGCACCGACCGCACCATCCTCTCCGGCATTCACGCCTTTTATGAACCGGAAGAACTCGTCGGCAAGACGCTGATCGCCATCGTCAATCTGCCGCCGCGCAAAATGATGGGCATCGATTCCTGCGGCATGCTCCTCTCCGCCATTCACGAAGAAGAAGGCGAAGAGAAACTCCACCTCCTCATGGTGGATCGGCACATTCCCGCCGGGGCGAAATTGTATTGAGGGAAATGAAAC
>CAVEYT010000203.1:0-2802 GCA_963619995.1 Acutalibacteraceae bacterium
CTATTAGTTTTTGGCGGCTCATGGAGGCAAAGACGTCAGACATCAGACGATCAGACGCTTGCTCGGCTTTTTCAACAAACGAAAGATAGCCGGGAGCTGGGAGCTTGGAGCGGCGTTCACTGCTTTCTTTGTCAGGCGCAAGATAGTTATTAGCTCTTAGCTGTTAGCCGCTAGTTTTTTTTTGGAGTCTCATACAGATTGTGACGTCAGATGTCAAAAGTTAGCAGTGAGCAGTTAGCAATTAGCAGTTCAGGTGTCGCCTCCGGCGACAATTTTATAAAATCGTCGCCGAAGGCGACACCAGTCAAAACTAACAGCTAAAAGCTAATAACTAATAACTATCTTGCGCCTGAGCAGAAAACTTGAGCACGCCGCTCCCGGCTCCCGGCTCCCGGCTATCTCGCGCCTGCCGCAAAAGAAAAGAAGCGCGAAAGCCGCGCCCCTCAATTCTCAATTCTCAATTCTGTTTTTCACAAATGATACGGCTCATGCTTCATGATCTTCATCGCCCGATACAGCTGCTCCGTCAAAATCAAACGCGCCATTTGGTGCGTGAACGTCATATCCGAGAGTTTCAGACAAAAATCGGCCCGCCGGCGGAGATTCTCCCCGTTTCCGAAAGGCCCGCCGATCAAGAATGTGAAACGGCTGTGACCGGCCACCATTTCCTTTTCCAAAAGCGCCGACAGATTCTCCGACGAGAGCTCTTTCCCTTTCAAATCGAGCAAAATGACATAATCATCCGCGCCGACGGTGCGCAGCAATTTTTCGCCCTCTTCCGCCAAGACGGATTGCTTCACCGCCTCGGACGGCCGCTCCGGCATTTTGTTTTCCGAGAAATCGACAATCTCGACGCTCGCTGTCGGCGCCAGCCGTTTCACATACTCCGCAATGCCCGCCTTCAGCCAATCTTCTTTGATTTTCCCGACGGCCGCGATGCGAAATTTCATTCGTCATCCTCCCTAGCCGTCGCGAGCAAAACGTCCGTCGTCAATTCCTTACCGTCATGCAGATAGCGCACTGCCACCGTCTCCCCCGGTCGATGCGCCTCCAAAATTTCGCGAAGCTCGCGCATCGTCGTCACTTCTTTCCCGGCAAGCGCCGTGATGAAATCACCGGGGCGAATCTCAGAAATCGCCATCGGACTGTTTCGGGCGACGCGAAGCACCATCACGCCCTTGGCATCCTTCGGCCAGGTGTAGCCATAGCGCTCCGCCGTGTCCTTGTCCGCGCCGTAGAAACCGAGATACGCGCGCGTGACTTTTCCGTTCGCAATGAGCGCCTCGATGATGGGCCGCGCCTGGTTCACCGGAATGGCAAATCCCATCCCCTCGACGCCCGTCTTCGCAATTTTCGCACTGTTGATGCCGATGACCTTTCCGTCCGCCGTCACGAGCGCACCGCCGGAATTTCCCGGATTGATCGCCGCATCCGTCTGAATGAGCCGGAAACGCTGGTCCATTTCGTCAATCGTCCGATTTAGCGCGGAAATGACGCCGACCGTGACGCTCCCCTGAAATTCCAGCCCGAGCGGATTTCCGATGGCAATCGCCGTTTCCCCCACTTGCAGCTCGTCCGAATTGCCAAACGTCGCGACCGGAAGCCCCTCGTTTCCTTCGATTTTCACCACTGCCAAATCCGTCGCCTCATCGCGCCCGACGACCGTCCCCTCGACCGTCTCGCCGTTCGACAAGGAAACATTCACCGTCTTCGCTTCGGAAACAACGTGCGCATTCGTCACGATGTAGCCCTTCGTATCAAAAAGAACGCCGCTCCCGACGCTCGTCCCGACCTCGACGCGCCGATTGAAAAGGTCGCGGTCGTACACCTTCGTCGTAATCCCCACGATGGACGGCCCCGCCTCGCGCACCGCTTGAACGATAGCGGTATTTCGCACCGCCGGCAAATCGAAATCCTTCCTCGCCGCGCTCTCCGGCATTTTGTAGCCGCTCTCCGTCTGATTTTTCAAAGACGGAAGCTCGTGGAAATAATACCCGCCGATGCCGCCGCCCAAAATCAAGACGACAGCCGCCAAAGCCAAAAGCCTCTTCGTGCGCGGGCTCCCCGTGTGCTGCGGAGAAACGGTCTCCTTCTCCGCCATCTGCCGATCCAAATCTTCCCGATCCATAGCGCCCTCCTTTTTAGGAAACGCTGATTCAATCGTTATCTTATTTTGCGACAAGCACAATGACACAAGACAAGGAAAAGGGGGCCGCAAACAGTAAGTCTATTTAAGGAGCCCGCAGGCGCGCTATTGCATGATTATGCCGCAAAATAAAATTCTTCAATTGAATCAGTGGTTCCTTTGATTTCTGATGGAAATATTATAACACAGCACGCGTCGCAGACAGATTCTTGCTCAGCTTTTTTCGTCAGCCGCAAGATATCCGGGAGCTTGGAGCGGCTTGCTCAGCTCTATGTGTTCATAGCGCGGCTGCAAACTTTCCATACCTCCGGCTGCCACCGCCCCTGACAGCACATTATTCCCGCCGAGTTCTGCGGTGATGCCACCCAAAATTCCATGAAGCAATGCCCTTCTGGAATCATCTTCACTCCAGTGGTTTTCTTTGGCAATATCGCCAATCTTTTCTGCTCCCAGCTTGGCAAATTCGGTAGCCAATTCTTGCCGTTCTTCGACTTTGCTTCTATCGAAAATTTCCTGTAGCTGATTGAGACCATTCTGGGTATCGCGATTAAGCGTAAAAATATCCTGCTTCTGATGGTCTTTGTCCGTGATTGTGATTGTTCCTTCTGCTATGCCGGATTTCGTCGTGCTGCTAGCATCGCCTTTTACCGTCGGTG
>CAVEYT010000204.1:0-2791 GCA_963619995.1 Acutalibacteraceae bacterium
GGGCGCCCATGCCGGCCGAGGTCGCTTCTCGAAAGTAGGCAAAGAGTAAGTTTCCGCAGAAAAGATAAATGGTGTAGTGCGGAATCGTCCGTCCGAAGAAAAAGGAAAAGACGAGGGAGAGGACGAGCAGTGTCAAAAGGGGCGACAGGATGCTCCAGCCCATCCCGAGGACGGTGCGCTTGTATTTCTGCTTGAAATCTCTTTTGACCAATTCTTCAAAGAGAAATCGGTGTTTTTTCATATTTTCCAATGGTGTCTCACACATCGCGTCTCATTCCCAAATACTGTTTCCAAAATTGGGCGTCTCGCAATTTTTTCTCGCGAAATTCGCGGTAGGCGCCGTCCAATTTTGGGTAATCGCGCAAAATCCGAAAGCTCAAAAGGCCGATGTCCCAAAGGGCGCGAAAGCCTCTCTCTTGCCATTCCTGCTTTTGGTAGGTCTGCAACACTTCATCGGCCGGGCGCGCCGTCAGCTCCTCAAATCCCCGCCGATACTCTTCCATCGCGGCGGCCAAGATGGAAATCTTTTGCCAATCGCAATGAAATCCTCGTTTCAAGACGCGAAGCACGACGGCCAGCCACAAGGTCATGCGCCCGCAGCCATGAGCATAATGATTCAATATGAAGCTGTTTCGGTCGGAAAAGAGGCGCATCGCCGGATTGAGTTTTTGGTCGAAAGACTCATGCCAGACGCCAATCCCATTCATCGACAATATTTCGCGCCCATTCCGGATGCCGTACTCCATGTCGTCGCTTTTGATGAATGCGGGAATCGGATAGCCGATGGCACGAATCCTTGCGACGGGGATGCAGCAATACCACCAGCCGGCGTATCCATTGGGATAGCAGCTAGCGGTCTCATTGGCCGCCAAATGTTTCGCTTGGGTGGCATCGATGTCTTTATGATGAATCTTCGTCACGCACCCTTTCCAATGCGCAGTATTTTCATGCTGCACCGTGGGTCTTTCCATGAAAAACATCGCCCCGGCCAGAAAACTTTCTCGGTATTCCGCCTTGAGGCCGCATAAAAGGGCTCGCGTGCGCTCGATGGCGGACGGCTCGAGGACGATATCGTCATCCATCAAGAGGACATAGTCCACATTTCCTTTCTCAACGTACTCAATCATGCCGCGCGTGAAGCCGCCGGATCCGCCGAAGTTTCGATTCGGCACAATCCGAAATCCGGTCTCGGCTCTCGGCTCCAAGGTGCGCCCGTTGTCGACGACAAGAATATCCAGCCAATCGTGTTTTTGCCGGAAATCTCGCAGGACGGCCATCGTCTTTCGGACGTAGGCTTCTCTTTTGAAGGTGGTGATGGAAACGCCGATGCGCGTCTCTTTCCATTCATCAAATTCGCCAAGCCATTCGCCGCGGATAATGTTTCCTGTATCGCTTTCGCAACGGACAGAAAATCCCAAGATGTCTCCGGTGAGCTCGTCCATGGAAAATGTGTGGGAAAATGTGCCGCCGCGCATCGGAAAGGATTGCTTTCGCACCGTGCCGCGTGGCGAGATTTCTTCTGTCGTAATCTCAAATTCGCCCTCGCCTTCCAGCTGCAGCGTCACATTTTGAATCGTGGTATACCGTTTCCACTTCTTCACGCTGAACGAATTGAAATAGGTCGCAAAGTCGGCCGTGTCGCCTTTTTTCATTGTAAGCAGGGCATCTTTTCCTGTCCGGTCGGCGCCTTTGATATACAGATCCCGCTTCTCCGGCTCTTTCGTATTCACCAGAGCATACAAGCTCGGCATCTGTCTATCACCTCCGTTTCGACCAAAAATTTTTCAATGCCCCACCATTTTCCGTTTCAAAAACAGACCGCCTTTTTTGAGCCAGTTCTGTTTTTCCATGAAGCTCACATTCTGCTCGATATAGGAAATCCCATTTTTCTCCAGCCACACATCGAGCAAAAGCTCCGCGACGAAGCCGAAGACTCTTTGCTGAAAGGATGTCCAGCCGGTCATGTCGATACGCGTCTCCAGGCGGAACAGAATATCGAAGAGCCAAGTCATGTAAGCGTCGAAGATGTCGCGACGCATGACGAACATATTGAACATATGCGCCCAAGTGCGGTCCATCACTTTTTGAAACGCCGCTTCGTATTCCGGATAGCATTCACAAATGATGGCTTCCATCTCTGTGAGACCGACGGCGGGATGGGCGTGGCAGTAATGCGAGCAATTCGTCTCGATGAAATATCTCCGTTTGTCCGGCACGACGACGGGATGCGCCGCCAGAAGCGTCTGCCATTCTTCCGCCGTCAAAATTTCCCGCCATTTCCCTTCGACGCTGCGGGCTTCTTTTCGCGTGAAGTAGCGACGATAATGGCAAAGACCGATATAGTCTGCGTCTTCGTGCTTCCACGCGTGATAGAGTGCGGTGAGCTCGCAGTAGTGGGGATTTTTCAAAGAAATATTCTCCCCTGTGTCATCCCGCGCGTACCCGATGCCCGCCTGCCCCGCCGCGCCGACTTGTATCGGGATATATGGCGCACGCTCCGGCATCCGGTAGGTCTTGGTCGTCGCGACAAAAATTCGAATCGTCGGTGCCGCTTTCATGCCAACCGCTCCAGCACGCAAAGCTTGTCAGGCTGTTTCATATCGACTCGCAAAAAGGCACGAAAAAAGCCCGTCCCCGGAGAAACATCTCCGAAAACGGGGCTGATGGTGGGGAATTTCGTGCTTAAGTCTTGGGCTGCCCCCCCCCCATGGCGGTCAAGAAAATTTTCACATCTTTACGGGGAAAATCGGGCATCAAAAATAAATCCATCTTGCATTTTGCACGATAGCTT
>CAVEYT010000205.1:0-2778 GCA_963619995.1 Acutalibacteraceae bacterium
GTGTCGCTTCGCGACGATTTGTTATTTGCGCCGGAGGCGCGTTTAACAAATGCGCGAAGCGCGTTCAGATCAAACCTTCTTCTGGAGGCGACGGTTCAGCGTCTCTCACATCCGATGAGTTCCGTAGGTTTTTATGCACGGTAAACGGTTCACGGCGAACGGATAGAAACGAGATGAGCGCAAAAAGGAAAGAAAGCGTCTGACGTCTGATGTCTGATCGTCTGATGTCTTCATCTCCTTGTATCTGCCCGGCTGCGTTTACGAGAAAGGACACTGTATGAAAACATTCATTTTGAGTCTGCTATCCGCTTTGTTTCTTCTGTGTTCCGGGCAGATGGCCTTGGGGGAATTTATTTCTTGGCAGGACAAAGCGTATGATTTTTCTCGCGTGAAAACGGTTTACGTCGCGGCGCTTGACGCGCAGGGGGCGAAACTTGATGATGCGCTGAAAGAAAAATTGTTGTCGGAAGAATTTCGCACAAAGCTTTCCGCCGTTTCCAAATTTTCCTACATCATGGAAGACGACGCAGGGGACGAGGAAATTGTTTCCCCGGACAGTGCGAAAGGGGAGACGGAAAAGAGCGACGAGAAAGCGGCTGCGGCCGGGAAGGCGGAGGCCGAGAAGCCGAAAATTTCCAAAGCCGCCGCAGCCTCCGGTGCCGACGTGCTGCTCCGTCCGATTCTCCGCACATACAAAGTCACGCGGGAGATTGTGCCGGCGCACACGGAATGGCGTACGCACCAAATCGACCGTTCGTGGAAGGATAAAAACGGAAATTGGCACAGAGAGTATCAGACCGTCAGCTATCCCGTCCACGTCCCGGACACGTACGTCGATCACGCGTACATTTCCTGCGCGTTTGAATGGTACGATATCGGGACGGGGAAACTCATCGCCGGGAGCGAGGACAGCCGCGACCGCCGCTTCGAGGACAATCCCATCGAAATGTATCGCCGCATCGTGGATCGCTTTGTGAAAAATTTGAAGAAATCGTAAAAGACATAGAAAAACACATTCGTTTTGGGAAAACGGATGTGTTTTTTGGTGGGAGAGACAGATTCATTTGTTTTGTCATATTGGGATTACACTTTGCGACATTTCGAATCCTCGCCTTATTGCCCGGTGTTTCGAACGTTTTATTTCAGTAGTGAAATTTCTTTCTGTCAAAAACTGGATGCGCGCGGCGCGAGCGCTTTATGACGGATACAGCAAAGGCAAAAACGCTTTCACGGGCGGGAAAGACATTATCCGCCAGGGCGGGAAAGACATTATCCGCCAGCAGGAAATTCCGAAATATATCCAAAAGGTATTTCTTGCGACGGGTGACGCCAAAACAGCCGCCGCGCAAAGACAAGCGCTGGACAAAATCAATCGTCTGGCGAGTGGCGGCGCACCGAATCAAGCTCTTCAGGCCGCCTATAATGAGCTACTGGAAAGCGTCAAAGACGGGAACGAAAGGGCCATACAGAAAGCCATTCAAACGGCGATCAATGAAAGGTCTCGCTACGTCGCCGAGCGTATCGCACGCACCGAAATGGCGCGGGCCTACGCCGACGGTTTTGTGGCAAAGATGAATCAAGACGATGATATTGTCGCCGTCAAATTCAAGCTGAGCGGGTGGCATCCGACCTTTGATATTTGCGACATGTACGCCAAAGCGGATATGTACAATCTGGGCGCGGGCGTCTATCCGAAAGACAAACTCCCGCCGCTTCCCGTCCATCCGCATTGTCTTTGCCGTTACAGTGAAATCTATACCGGCGAAGTCGATACCACAAAGGAAAAACCGCGCATCCGCGAAGCCGGTGATAAATGGCTGGAAGGCTTGACTGAATACCAGAAACAAAAGGTGCTGGGTGTAGACGGGTTGAAAGCGTGGAAAGCGGGCAAAGATTGGCGCAAGTACATGCACGGGTACGCGGGATTCGAGGAAGCAAAAAGCCGATTGACGCAACTGTATAAATCGGTTGTGCTAAGCGAAAACACGATAAAAGCCAGTCATGCCACGAAAACGAACGGGACAATAGAGTTTCAGATGCGGGAAATAGAAAATGCTATGTGGAATCTGTATGTTTCCGAAAGTATCAAGATGAAGCCGAAGACGTTACACCAAACAGAGGGATATATTACGCGGGCGATGAAGCTTTTAAGAGCAGAAGCAGAGCTGGAGCAACCGCAGATTATTATCGCGAGCAATCACGATATAGGCGGTGTTGCCGGGAGTTATAATGCAAAAGAAAACAAACTATACCTCAACTATGACGCAATAACGTCGAAGCCGGATAAAGGAAC
Source organism: Acutalibacteraceae bacterium (assembly GCA_963619995.1). Lineage (GTDB taxonomy): Bacteria > Bacillota > Negativicutes > Veillonellales > Dialisteraceae > UBA1822. The sequence goes on from CAVEYT010000205.1 coordinate 2,294, forward strand.
TGGCACACACCTGGATATACAAGCTGTCGTGTTGCACGAATTGATCCATTGGAAAGACGCTAGAGAGTATGTCGAAAAGTTTGGTGAAATTTCTGATCAAGGTGAATATATGCGATACATTATCGCGAAACACAAGAAAACCGTGGACAAGCTCCAAAAAGGCGGGTATAATATAAAAGAAATAAGTAAGTACGCGAAGGCATCGTATCAAGAAGGGCGATACGATGAAGTAATGACTGAGTATCGTGTAACACAGCTCTTGAAGGGGGATAAAAAAGATGCGCTGGGATTGGTCAGAAGACGTGTATGATATGATGGCGCAATTAGAACCGTATTTCAGGCCGGAGGGCGGCGGGGTACGGGAAGATGCTCCGATAGAGATAAAAAAACTTTTTGAGAGATTTTGTGAACAAGTAGAAAAGGAAAGATGGAAGTAACCTTTACCACGACGAAAGCCGTGGTATTTTTATGCCCGTTTGGAGGTG
>CAVEYT010000206.1:0-2730 GCA_963619995.1 Acutalibacteraceae bacterium
AGCTATGTCACCTTTATGGAGGCAGAGCTTGCGCTGATGCAGGACATTGGGTATACCATCGATCGAAAGAATTTCTACGGCACGTCAATTTATAAGAGCGGCGAAATCTATCAAAATACCCGGGGATTTTTTGCCAGAAATGATGAAGGTACAGACTATATCACGGGGCAGCCCAATACGGCGACCTTGGGTGTGGGCCTTCACATTTACGGCTCCCACAATACCGTCACCCAGACCCGCGGGGATAACAAAGATAGCAGTGCAGACCTTATGGCTTGCGGCATTGGCGGGGCCGGAATACGCGTGGACGGCATCGACAATCATGTGACTTTGGCGCAGGATGCTTCCATAAGGGCCGACGGAGAGAACGGCACCGGCATACTGGTGGCATACGGCCGTGACCACGATGTCAATGTAAAGGGCGATGTATCTGCCATGGGAGACGCGGGCGATGCGGTACGGTTTGACTTTGGTTGCGGAATGTTTCCGGTAGAATACAGAGGTTCTTATATCCGCTACGGCGTGTGGTCAAATGCGTTTATACGCGGCACCGGATACATCACATCGGAAGAAGATATGCAGCCGAAAATATCTTTCAACCTTTCTATGTCCGGGGCCGATTACTTAAATGACGCTTCCGTTACAGACCATGTGAACGGAGATTTACTCAGTAAAATGGGCAGCCTCACCGTAAGCGGCTCCCTGGCAGGAAAAAATCACGCCGTTTATATTGCCGATAATGCCTTCGTGGACAACATCAATATAGAAGCCGGGGCCCAAATCTCCGGAGATATGACGTCTGACTGGAAACATTTTGATGCGAGTCTCTTCGGCACAGAGTCTGCCGATCGGGAAAAATTGCAAATCCAATACGGAACAAAATCTCATCACTATGACGAATACTGCAGCGACCTGGTCACTCATGTCAATGTCAATGGGGATTTCGAATATGATGGAAACATCACCGGCAGCGACAATATGAAACTGAAGGTGAATCAGGGCGCCACGATGGCTTACACCGGGACCGCCGATGTGGTCGGGATGCAAGTCGCGGAAGGGGCCTCCCTGTACGGCGGCCGTTACAAAGTCAATGAAATCGAGAAGTATGCATCCTTTGAGTCTACAGACGATGAAGCCGGAAAATTGATCAACCACGGGACCATCGGCTCCTTGACCGACGAAGACAATATGGTGATTGATGGAAATTTGGAATCCGACGGGGTCCTCTTGCGCAGAAGCAATGGTGCTACGGGACGAATCCTGGTGAGCGGAAAAGCGGAATTACAAGCCGGTTCCCGCGCGGTGGTGGATCGAGGAGGCATTCCGGGAGAACGTTTGGATGTACTGCAGGCCGCCAAAGGCGTCACCGGACCGGAAAACACCGAGATCGATCCGGTGGGTCTCTTGCATTATACAGCCTCCCTATCCGATGACGGGACCTATCTCATGGCCGATGCCCATGCCAAGGACACCCTTGCCGGGGCCACCCCGCAGCAGGCGGAGGACTTTCAAAATCTCAGCGACAAGGCGCCGGACCTTGCCAAAGATCCCGGGGCGGAAAAGGAGCTTCGGATTTTCTATGGCCTGGACTCCGATGCCCGGGCTCTGAAAGCCATCGATGAAATCGGAACCAATGACAGAAAAGATCCGGCCACGGCGCTGCTCTTGGCCCAAAGCTCTACCGCACACGCCCGAATTCTTTCCGCCCGCCTTGCCACCGTACTTGACGAGCCTTCCCTCCAAGAGGAGCCTTCCGTCTGGGTGAAATTCAATCGTCACTGGGGCCAAACCGCAGGCGGCTCCGATTCCACCGGAAATACAATCACGATAGGATATGACCGGAAACAGGGCAAAGACCGCTTGGTCGGTTTCTTCGGATCCTACACCGACAACGGCTACAACCATCTTGACGGAAGGGAAACCCTTCAGGATACCCGCTTGGGATACTACACCGGCCTTCGCAAAGGGAAAGATACCCGGCTCCTCTACGCGGACTTTGGCTACCTGGACGGAGACCGCAGCCGAAACGCCGCCTTTGATGCCCTCGGAACCCAAAACCTTGTAACGGCCGACTACACCGGCTGGCTGGCGGAAATCGGCGGGGAGTGGAATCATAACCTTTACGACACAGGAGAGAAACCCTGGCAAATCAGCCCCTACGGAGCCTTCCAAATGTCCTACATGAAGCAACACGGATACCAAGAGCATGGCTCCCTGAAAGCGTATCGCGTCTCCGACGGCCAAAATTTTTACGCGGCCCTGGAAGGAGGCGTCGCGTTCTCCCGAACCATGCCCAAAGGACACGTCCAATTCCGCGTAGGTCTTAACCATGCCCTTACCGGAACCGGCTACGAAACCTATGAGACCAATATTTTAGGCAAAAGTTTCCAAAAATCCAGCCGCATGGACAAGACCCACCTGGTGTCCACCCTTTCCGTAGAAACAGAACTCGCCCCCCACTGGGACCTGGGCGCCGAGCTCACCTTCGAAAAAGGCGCTCACGACCGGGATGTGATGGCGGGTGTCCGGCTTAGCCGGAAATGGTAAGAAATCAAAAAGACGACCTCGCGGTCGTCTTTTTGTGTGGATGAAATTTTTATTCCATTATTTTTTCTCAGCTCTTTTATGAAAAATCACACGTGGTGTTTTCCCTTTTTGCACCTTTCGGTGCGATGATCACGCGGAGAGATTCCCCGCAGAACTCCTGTCGCGATCTACTTTCTTTCTTCC
>CAVEYT010000207.1:0-2711 GCA_963619995.1 Acutalibacteraceae bacterium
GCGGACGGCGGAGAATCTCAGCGGCGGTGATGATGATGCCGGTGATGGGGATGGTGCGGATGATGCGGGTGATCGGGGCCGATATTGATACCCACTGTCACCGAAGCTTCTCCTTTTTTCGGAGCCGGTTTCACATGGTGATGTCTGGGCATCTTGGCCGGGCCGACGCCGTGGAAAACGGGATGACGAGCCTTTTCTTTTTCTGCGGCCGGAGCGTCTTTGTCCGGAGCTGCTTCGGCTGGCTGGGGCATTTTGGCCGGGCCGTGACCGAGATAGCGAAGGGCCGGCAAATCTTTCTTTTCACCGGTGGGAGCGGCTTGCTCTTCCGGGGTTCCCGCACGAACGGGCGCGGTCTGAGACGGGATGAGCCGCGGATTGGTCACGACATGTTCGCGGCCGTCTGCCATCGGAATGGGCTGTCCCGCACGAATGAGGCTGTCCATGTAAGATGCGGAAGGTTCCAGAGCCGATGCGGCACCGCCCAAAAGAAGGGAAGCGGCGAGAGCGAGAAGCATAGTTTTCTTTTTCATGATAAATACCTCCTAAAAAAAACAGAATTGAGAATTGAGAATTGAGGGGCAAAACAAAATGGATTCTTTATCTTTGCGGCATTTGTGCCGGTGACTTTGGGATGATAGAGATGAGGAGCAAGGCCGGATGGCTACTTTGCTTTTGTGGCGTTTGTGATAAACGGCTACGGCAAAATAGAGATGAGGGGCAAGGCTTTGCAAATTTTCAGCTTTGCGGCCAAGCCGACAAAAGGCATTCGCCCATTTTTCTTGCAGAAGCAGAAATGCCACATGACGGATGAAGAGCGGAGCAAGTCTCATCTCTATCGGCAGTCGGCTTTTAGCGCTTTTGCCTCTGCGGAAAAGAAGAAATAAAGCTAGGCGCCTCATCTCCCATCTCTTTTACGAGCGCTTTCTTGCGCCTGAGAATTACGGCGCTTTAGCACTCGGATGCTCCGGCTGCGGTGCTCCTTTCGGCGGAAGCGGGGCGTGTTTCGTTTCCGCTTTGTGCTCGCCGTGTTTCTTTTCCGGCATTGGCGGACGTTTTTCATCCGATACACGCTTTTCATCCGGCGTATGCTTTTCCACCGGCGCACGCCTTTCATCCGACGCGCGGCGCATGTGTTTATCGAAAGAATCAGCGGCTTTCGGTGCGTTGTCCCGGAGCCAATGCTTATAGGAGACGACGTCATTTGTCAGGAAGGAACCGACGGCGACCGCCAGGGAAATGACGGAAAGGGCGATGCAGAAAATGATTCGTTTCATCGTGTCACGCTCCTTTCTCCGCCGACGCATTTGCCTGCGAACGATGGGAAAAATTTTTGATTTCCATTCCCGTGAAGAAAAGTGCCAATCCCGCAAAGAATCCCGTGCCGCCCACACCGGCCAGCGTCACGGGCGAGAGCGACGGGAGCGGCGACAAACCGCCGATAGCGGGGAACGTGCCGGAAATGAGATACAGGACGAGCGCCGTCGTGACCAAGACCAGAAATCCCAACGCATAGACCGCGCCCATGAGCACTTTCAAAAGAAGAGAAGAAGCGCCGGCGGCCTTTTCCGGGAAATCTTCCTTCACCGCGTTCCAAGCCTTTTGCGCCGTAGCAGCGGCCATGTCGGCCCCCTCCGCGATTTTTCCGGCCGCCGTCCCAAGCTTTTCCGCCGCCCCTAATCCGGCCGCCTTCTCGGAAACCGTTTCCGCGCTCTCCGTTTCCTCCACGATCCCTTCGTGGATATACGTCTCATACACATCGTGCGGACTGCCGAGCTCGCGGGAAATATCCTCCTCCGAAAGACCGCGCCGAGCGCCCTCTTCAAAATGCGCCTCGTAATCGGCCAAGATTTCCTCCAGACGCTTGTCGTCCACTTGGCGGAAATAGTAACGGAGCAAATCCAGATATTCGGTCTTAGTCATTTGCGTCGCCTCCTTCTTCCAACAATTTCGTCACGGCCTCATTGAAAAGTTTCCATTCGCGGACAGATTCCGTGTACTCCGCCTGCCCGCTCTCGGTAATCTTGTAATACTTTCGCGGCGGTCCGTTGTGCGACTCTTCCAGATACGTCTCCACGAGCCCGTCCTTTTTGAAACGATTCAAAAGCGGATAGATGGTGCCCTCGGACATTTCGATGTATTTGGAAATATCCGTCACGAGCTCATAGCCGTAATAATGTTTCCGGCGCAACATGGATAGGACCACGATCTCCATGACGCCTTTTTTTAATTGGACATTCATGAGTCACCTTCCTTTCTTTTGTAAAGAAACGGGAGAAACTTTTTCTCGCTTTTTCCTTTTTGATGGCGATAGTATATCACATGGTACTTTGCATTGCAAGATACTTTGTAAAAAAGTGTAGAAATTTTTTTGTGGAAATATTTTGCTTCGCAAATTCACCCGGTGGTGCGGAATTATGTTGCTACGCAACATGCGGCATTCGCCGCTTGTCACGCGGGGAAGCACCTCGCATTCACCATTCGGCGATGATCACACGGGGTGCTTTCCCGCAGAACTCCTGTCGTTCTTCATTTCCTTTCTTTCCCGGGAAAGAAAGGAAACGAAGCAAAGGAAAGAAACCGCCGCCAGATTGAAATTTTCCTGTGTTCCGGGGTGCTCGGATGCTCAGCCTTGCCAATGCTTACGTCGAAAGAGGCACGAAATTTTTATTTTCACAAACGGTACTTACCACGCAAGGCTGCGAGACGCATCC
>CAVEYT010000208.1:0-2699 GCA_963619995.1 Acutalibacteraceae bacterium
TATACCCAATGTCCTGCATCAGCGCAAGCTCTGCCTCCATAAAGGTGACATAGCTACGGTAATTTTGGTGGCTCATGAGGCTGCGCTCCAGCTCTATATGGGATAGATCCGGATTTCCTCCTTCCATACCAAGTATGGGTATTCCATCCATTTTCCAGAACGTTTTCCCACCCAGAGCGTCCGTCACATTGGGTCCGGTGAAAAAGGCTCGGCCTTGCGCGGACGTAGGATCCAAATTTTTCATCGTAGATATCTGAAAATATGTTTCCGGATGGGCGTTATAATCTGCTTTCTCTGTAGGGCTCGCCTTCGTGGGATCCACAATATACTGGCTGGCTCTTGCCTGATTTCCTTTTTCATCCAGCAGATGGCTGGTATAATCTAATGAATCGGATGCAGCCTCAGTAAAACGGCCCTTCCAAGCACTAGCCCATACTCCTAAAGAATGGGCTATTTCATGAAACATCAGTGAGGGCAGGCAAACAGATCCAAACTTCTGGAAAAGCTGCGCGGGCCCTTCACCGTACCAGCCATAATGTCCGTCCCCTTGATCCATGCCACACCCTTGTCCGATTTCAATCAAAGTATATCTTCGTGGTGGATAGTTGTTATAATCAGCTTCATTGATAAAATTCATATAGTCTAGTTTCACACGGCCTTGCATAGCATTTTTAAATGTATCCGTGTGAATTTGGGAGTTTATCATGCTCATAGAAAATGCATTTCGGACATTTGAATTTCCCACAATCAGTTGGCCCGGGGATTTTATATTGGGGAGACCTTTCCATAGTATCTCCGCCCATTGCATGCTGGCATCGTGCATCCAGGATTTGAAATTATCATCAAAATAATAGGGGAATACCTTACCGTTTTTATCATTAATTAGGTCTCCCCATATATCTTCCTCCCAGTGTCCCTTATCTTCCGCATCAAAATAGATAATGTCAAAAGCCTTATACCCATCATAGATCACATCCTGCTGATCCCGTGCCCGGACCGCTCCGCCGGTCATCAGCGATAAAGCCACCAAAATGGATAAGCATTTCTTTTTTCCGGTCTTCTTGTCCATGGCTTTCCTCCTATTTTTTACACACGGGTATTCGCTGCTATGTTTATTGTACAACAGGATACAGATGGTATCTAGAGTCGGCTTTTTCGTTTCGAACTTTTTATAAGATAAAAGTTGTCGAAATCAAAATTTCCAACACAAAAAGACGACCGCGAGGCCGCCTTTTGCATTGAAAATTTTTTATTTCTCTTCTTCTTCCAAATGTTTCATATAGAGCTTCGTCTCGCTCACGACGACGCCGGAGAGGGCGACGAGGGCGATGAGGTTTGGGATGGCCATCAGCGCGTTGACGATGTCGGCCAGGATCCAGATGGCTTCCAGTTTCAGGAAACCGCCGGCCGCGACGAGGCAGATGAAAATGATGCGGTACGGCAGGATGACTTTGACGCCGCCCAGGTATTCCGCGCAGCGTTCGCCGTAATAGTTCCAGCCGAGAATCGTCGTGAAGGCAAAGAGAATGAGGGAAATCATGAGGAGGTAGCTGCCGAAGGCGGGGAAGGCGTCCGTGAAGGCCGCGTTTGTGAGCGCCGCGCCGTTTAAGCCGCTCGACCATTCGCCCGTGACGACGAGGGTGAGGCCGGTCAGGGTGCAGATGATGATCGTGTCGATGAAGGTCCCCGTCATGGAGATGAGGCCCTGCTCGGCCGGCCATTTTGTCTTGGCGGCAGCGGCGGCAATCGGCGCCGAGCCGAGGCCTGATTCATTCGAGAAGACGCCGCGCGCCACCCCGTTTCTCATGGCCATCATGACCGTCGCGCCCAGGAATCCGCCCGTCGCCGCCGTCCCCGTGAACGCCGTTTCCAGGACGAGACAAATGGCACCCGGTACTTTGTCCGCAAAGGTGACGAGGATGAGCACGGTGACGATGAAATAAATGACGGCCATGCCCGGCACGATTTTTTCGGAAACGGATGCAATCGATTGCAATCCGCCGATCGTGACGGCCGCGACGAAGACGGTCAGGATAAGCGAGGTGTAAATAGGATCGAGGCCTGTCGTGATTTTTGTGATTTCCACGATGGAATTGACCTGCGCGAAGGTCCCGATGCCGAAGAAGGCGACGAGGACGCCGGCAATGGCAAAGAAGGTGCCGAGCGGTTTCCATTTTTCACCCATCCCGTTTTTGATGTAGTACATCGGGCCGCCGGAAATATTTCCTTTGGCGTCTTTTTGGCGATATTTCACGGCCAGAAGCCCTTCGGCGTATTTGGTCGCCATGCCGAAGAAGGCGGCCATCCACATCCAGAAAATGGCGCCCGGGCCGCCCGCTGCGACGGCGGTGGCGACGCCGACGATGTTTCCCGTGCCGACGGTCGCGGCCAGCGCCGTGCAGAGCGCTTTGAAACTGTTGATGTCGCCGTGGCCGTCGTTTTTCGCCGTGAAGATGAGACGGAGGGCGCGCGGCAGCTTCGTCACTTGCAAAAGTTTCAGCCGGATCGTAAGCAAAATCCCGGTCCCGACGAGGAGCACCAGAAGCGGCGGTCCCCAAATAAAGCTGTCAATCGCATTGAGCAATTCCAAATCCATGAGTGCGTTCCTTTCTGCCTTGCGGCGCAAAAAAATACCGGTCTCGAGAGACTGGTACTCTGGAGACCGGAAAATTCGCGCCATTCAAAAAGAATCCGCTGAA
>CAVEYT010000209.1:0-2673 GCA_963619995.1 Acutalibacteraceae bacterium
GCCTCCCTGAAGCCGACCTTTGACAGCCGCCGTCCAATCAAACGGTTGCAATGCTCCGATTTTCTGATATACAACAGCACCATCGTGCATAACTAAAAAGCCCTTTCCACCACAATCAGCCCCTACTTTCTCCCGTAAACGACTTTATGGATATGCGCCTCTAAATGATATGCGAATATATCCCTAACAAAAAATCCCAATCTCTACAGTCTCAAGATTGGGATTTTGATTTGGCGGAGCGGGAGGGATTCGAACCCTCGCACCGGTTGCCCGGTCTAACGATTTAGCAAACCGTCCTCTTCAGCCGCTTGAGTACCGCTCCATATCGTTACCTGCGCATTTTACCCTATCAGGCCGCGCTTGTCAAATGTTTTTCTCATGTTTCCGCACTTTTCGATATCGTCGCCGTATTGTATAATACATTTTAATGTATTTTCTCTCTCTGACCGATAATTTTTTTCGGAAACTCCGTTTTTTTCTTGAGGAGCCTTTGATGCCTTCTTTTTTGCAGAAACATCCGTATTGGTTTCTATTCTTGCTGTCCGCCGCCGTACTGCTGGCCGCGAATTGGCTCGTGCCCGTCACGGACCCTTCGGAGTCGAATTACGCGCTGACGGCTCGGGAGATGCTGGCGTCCGGCGATTGGATGTCGCCGCGCATTTACGGAAACTTTTGGTACGACAAGCCGATATTTTTTTATTGGGAGCTGCTCGTCTCGTTTTCTCTCTTCGGCTTCACGGAATTTGCCGCGCGTTTTCCCGCCGCTCTTTTCGGGACGGCCTCCGTGCTTTTCACGTTTTGGTTCGCCTCGCGCGTCTATGATCGCGCCGTCGGGCTTCGCGCCGCGTTTCTTCTCGGATCCTCGCTCGAATTTTGGTATCTGTCCAAGACCGTCATCACCGACGCCGCGCTTTTCTTTTTCATGAGCGTCACCATCGCCGCCTTTTATCTCGGCTACACGGAAAATAGGAAATATTATTGGCTCTGCTATCTTTTCGCCGCTCTTGCCGCGCTCACGAAGGGGCCCATCGGCATTTTGCTGCCGGGGCTGGCCTGCTTTCTCTTTCTTCTCTCCAAAAAAGATTTGAAGGAAATGCTCCGCGTGCATCTCGTTTCCGGTCTCATTCTTTTCGCGCTCGTCGCCGGGAGCTGGTACGGATACATGTATGTGCATCACGGGCGCGATTTCATTTTGAATTTCTTCGGCGTGCACAATTATCTGCGCGCGACGGTCGCCGAACACGAAAATCACAGTGTCTGGTATTTTTACATTCTCATCTTTTTCGCCGGTTTCTTCCCGTGGAGTGCCGCGCTCCCGATTTCTCTTTTGGCGAAATGGAAGAAACGCCTGCCCTCTTTCGCAGGTCTGAACGACGCGACGCGTCTGCTTCTCATCTGGGCGGCGACGGTGACGCTCGTCTTCCAAATGTTTGCGACGAAATATCTGACGTACACGTACCCCGCGCTCTTTGCGGTCGCCATCCTGACGGCGCGGCTGTGGAAGGAAACGGACGGACGCCGCATCGCGCTCGTCACCGCGGCCGCGCTCACGCTCTACACGGGCCTCGGTTTCTTCGTCGTGCCCGGCCTCGTCAGGCCCTATTCGGGAAAAGCGATTGCCGAATATTTGGAAACGCAGGAAACGAAGGACGCGACGCTTCTTTTCTACACGGATTACAGCGCGAGCGCCGTTTTTTACTCCGGCCGCACCATGTACATGCTCGAGTCACGCGAAAAAATTGAAAAGCTGCGCCCGGGCGGTCTTTCCTGGGATGCGAAAAATGTATTTCCTTTCTACGCAAAAGAAGATCTTTCGCCGGATGCGCGCTATCTCATCTTCATCCCGCAAAAACGCGAGAATGCTTTCCGCGAAGAATACAAGACGGGCTGGGAGAAGCTGGGAACGATCGGGGGATATGAGCTGTATGAGAGCCGGTAACCGTTTTCCGTTTTCCGTATGACCGTGAACCGGGCGTGAGAAGCTTTGCTGCTCAGGCGCAAGATAGTTGTTAGTTATTAGCTGTTAGCTATTAGTTCTGAGTGTCTCATAGAGATCGAGACGTCAGACGTCAGACATCAGAATTATACATACAGTTGTTATCCGTTATCCGTCGAGCGTGAACCTGGCACGATAAGCTTTGCTGCTCAGACGCAAGATAGTTGTTAGTTATTAGCTGTTAGCTATTAGTTCTGAGTGTCTCATAGAGATCGAGACGTCAGACGTCAGATTTTAGCGAAGTCGCTTGTGCAAACGAACAGGAGCCTTAGGAACGCAGTGACGCGAGGCGACTGTGAGTGCCATGCAAAGCTCGCGACGTTTTTATATGCGCCGTTGGCGTCCCATCATCCGGCGCTTCGCGCCACCTTCCTCCGAAGGAAGGCTTTCATCGGTGTGGAGCTGTGAAAAAAGGTTTTCATACTTTTTCACGGTTTTACAGAAAATCACGCGGGGAGATTTCCCGCAGAACTCCTGTCGTTCTTCATTTCCTTTCTTTCCCGGGAAAGAAAGGAAACGAAGCAAAGGAAAGAAACCGCCGCCAGGGCAAAATTCGCCTGTATTCCGGGGGCGCCGCCGCTCGGCCTTAAATGCTTACGTCGAAAGAGACACGAAACTTTTAATGAGCTGTAGCGGTGCTTGCCACTTAAGGCCGCGAGACGCGTCGGCGCCCCCTC
>CAVEYT010000210.1:0-2669 GCA_963619995.1 Acutalibacteraceae bacterium
CGATTTTAATAATCGTCGCCGGAGGCGACACCTGTGCTCAATTCTCAATTCTCAAATCTCAATTCTTTCTTGCCGGAGCCGGAAGCAGGATGTGAGGAACGGTGGACGTTAAACGGATAACGGACCACGGCAAACTGTTTCCTCAAATCGGAAAGAGAATGCGGGCGGCGTAGATGACGAGGGTCATGGTGACGGTGCCGGCGAAGGTGCTCATCATGACGAGCTCGGTGGCAAAGTCGACGTGGTTTTGGAATTCGACGGCGTAGAGGACGGAATTCACGGCAGAGGGGACGGAGCTCATGATGAGGAGGGTCTGGGCGGTGACGGCGGAGAAACCGCCTCCGAAGGTATCCCAGAGGAGGATGAGCGCGCAGCAGATGACGGGGCCGCCGATGAGACGGACGAAGACACCGAGCCAGGCTTCTTGGTCGGAGAAGGAAATTTTGCTGCGGTGGATTTGCATGCCGAGAGCCATCATGACGATGGCGACGAGGGCTTTGGCGCAGTTTTCAAAAATGGGCCAGAGGGGGGTCGCGGTCATATCAAAGCCGATGATTTTTACGGCAAAGACGGCAAGGAGAGTGTAGAGGACAGGCATGTGTAGGATGGTGCGGAGGGCGTCGCGCGTGGTGAGGCGCCCTTTTCCGGCTTGGTAGAGGCCCAAGGTATTGAGGAAGAGGTTCATCTGGACGAGGGTCATGGTGGCGACGGCGGAGGCTTCGGCAAGGTAGATGGGGGCGCCGCCGACAAGAAACGGGGCATTGGTGAAGATGAGGGCAATCATGGCGATGCCGATGTTTCCGTTGTTGGAAAACATGGTGCCGTTCTTGAAGGCTTCGGTCTTGCCGCTGTCCCAGCCGCGGAGTTTTCCGATGAGGTAGCCGATGACGCCGATGATTCCCATTTGCAGGCAGCAGAAGAGGAAGACATTCAGGAGGTTCATGTCGAGCTTCGCGCAGTAGATGCTGTAGAAAATGAAGCAGGGGATGATGAGATAGAATGTCAGCTTTGTGAGGGTGGTGACGTCCAAGGAAAATTTCCGATCCATGAGGTAGCCGATGACGACGAAGACAAGGAGGGGCAGGACGTTGTCGGTGATGATGTGAAGAAAGGCCATTTTTGGATTCCTTATTGAATATATGGGGGTGTAGACTCTCCAAAAGCAAGAAAGTTGTTAGCTATTAGCTGTTAGTTGTTAGTTTAAGCGGTGTCGCCTTTGGCGACGATTTAATTAAATTGCGCAAGCGCTTCCGGTTTTATCTAATAGCTAAAAGCTAGCGGCTAGTAACTATCTTGCATATGGAAAACTAAGGTATAACACTTGCGTTTCACACCGGAAACAGGATTCTTGCCAGGTAAATGGCGCCGGTCATGGAGAGGAGGCTGGCGATGGTGTTTGTGAGGGTGATTTGCGCGGCGAAGTCCGGATGGTTTCCGTATTCGGCGGCGTACATGACGATGGTGAAACTGGCCGGGATGGAGGAGACGATGAAGAAAATCTGGGAGGCTACCGGGGAGAAGTCGGCGCAGGTGAGGATGGCGTAGGCGACGGCGGGGGCGACGAGGAGTTTCATGGCGGTGGAGACGAGGACGGTGCCGGTCGGGCGACGAATTTTGGCGCGGTGGAGATTGATGCCGACGATGAGGGTGACGAGGACGATGAAGGCGCCGGAGAAATGCTCGAGGACGGGCCAGAGCGGCGTGTCGGAGAGGTCATACCCCGTGGATTGGAAGCAAAGTCCGGCGAGCGCGGCGTAGAGGGCCGGCATTTTATAAATGTAAGAGAAGAGCGCTTTGCCGGAGACGTGAGCGGAGCGGATGCGTGCCGCCGCGACGATATTCACCGCGATGTTCAAGAGAATCATGAGCAGTATGACGTCGCCCATGGCTTCGCTGAGATAGGGGGCGTCGCCGTTCGTAGCATAGGGGGCGTGGCTGTAAATGAAAACGGTGAGGGCGCTGCCGATGTTTCCTGCATTGGAATAGGTGCAGGCGGCGCGAAAAATGCTGCTCTCGCCGTTTCCGAGGCGAAGGAGGCGGGCGACAAAAAAGGAAATCGCCGACATGGTGACGAGAAGACCTATTTCGGCCAAGACGAGCTGCCACGCTTCCTTTCCGGGTCGGTATTGCACCATGGAGAAGAAGATGAAACTGGGCAGGACGACATAAATGACGAGTTTATTGAAGGTGGCAAGGTCGAGCCGGAATTTCGTGTCCAGCCAAAAACCTGCCGCAATAAAGAAGAGGAGCGGCAGGACGTCGTAGCAGAGAATGGAGAGAACGGACATGGTGTGGCCTTTCGTGTATCGTGAAATTTCGCGTCGATTCGGTTTGTTTGGTACAGTATAGTACAGAGAGGGGATTTTATCAATCCGGGTGCATGGAGTCGGGAGCGCGTCTCGACATCTATGAGATGCGCTCCGGGCTCTCGGCTCCAAGATCCCGGCTCCCGGCTGTTTTGCGGCTGACGAAAAAAGCCTCTGTCCGTCATCCGTTTACCGTTTACCGATTACCGTCCGTCACATGGCAAGATAGTTATTAGCTACTAGCTGTCAGTTATTAGACGAAAGCGGTGTCGCCTCCGGCGACGATTTAAAAAATGCGCGAAGCGCTTCCGCTTAAAACTAACGGCTAGGAACTAAAAGCTAATAACTATCTTGCGCCTGACA
>CAVEYT010000211.1:0-2653 GCA_963619995.1 Acutalibacteraceae bacterium
CCCGCGGGATTCCGATTTGTTTCGCTTGGTTTATCATAGATATGTTACCTCTTATCAGTTAGAAGTTAGTAGTGAGCAGTGAGAAGTTCAGGTGTCGCCTTACGGCGACGATTTATAAAATGCGGCCGGAGGCCGCTACCTGCACTGCTAACTGCTCACTACTCACTGCTCACTTTTCTTCCCCAGCCCGTGAATCACCAGAATGAAAGAGAGCGAAATGACAAAGAGCAACAGCGCCATCGTCCAGAGGGCCGCGTTGTATTCGCCGCCGTCCATCGCGCCGCCCATGTCCGAGGCAATCGCCGCCGTGAGATTGTTCGTCGGCGAGAGAAGCGTTTCCGGAAACGCGCGCATTTTCCCGATCACCATGGAAACGGCGAGCGCTTCGCCGAAAGCCCGCGAGAGGCCGAGGACAATCGCCGTCAGGATGCCCGCCCGGGCCGCCGGAAGGAGCACGCGGGAAATCATTTGCCAGCGCGTCGAGCCGAGGCCGTAAGCGCCTTCGATGATTTTCCCGTTCACGCTGCGGAGCGCGTCCGCCGTGACGGAGGTGATTGTCGGGAAAATCATGACGGCGAGGACGATGCCCGCTGCCAGCACCGATTGCCCGTGCGGGACGTGAAACAATTCCCGAATGAGCGGCACCAGGACGACGAGCCCGACCCAGCCGTAGACGACGGACGGAATCCCGACGAAGATTTCCACGGCCGGACGAATGTATTTCTCGCCGAGCGCCGGAGAAATCTGCGTCATGAAAATCGCCGTCGATATCGCAAACGGCACGGCGATCACGAGCGAGAGGAGGCAGGTCAAAATCGAGCCCGTGATGAAAATGAGCGCCCCGACGGAGCCGCCGCCCGCCTCCGTATCCGACGGCGCCCACTTCGCGGAAAACAAAAATTCCGAGACGGGATGGGAAAAGAGCGTAAACGTCTCCGTCCCCTTCGCCAAAAGGAAACACCCAATCGCCAGCACCAAAAGAATCAGCGCCGCCGCGGAAACCGTCACCAGCCCCCGCCCAAAATATTCCCGCCTCCATAAAGAAACCGATTTCGTATCGTCCATATACTTTCCTTTGCTTGCGAAGAGCTGAGCACACACCTGACAGTCTGACGTCTGACCGTCTGATGTCTTGATCTCTATGAGATGCGCTCCGGGCTCCCAGCTCCAGGCTCCAAGCTATCTCGCGCCTGAGAAAAAAGCCAATCAAGCGTCTGACGTCTGATGTCTGATGTCTGACGTCTCGACCTCTATGAGTCGCGCTCCAGGCTCCAAGCTCCCGGCTCCAGGCTCCAAGCTATCTTGCGCCTGAGAAAAAGCCCATCAAGTCATCTTCTCAAAATCACCGCGACACCTTCATCTTCGACGTGACGCCGTAGCCCTGTTTCTCCACATCTTGCCCATACGCATCCGAGAGAATGAAATCGAGGAACGCTTTCACCGCGCCCGTCGCTTCGCCCTTCGTGTACATATGTTCGTAGCCCCAGACCGGGTACGCACCGCTGTATGTATTTTCCAAAGTCGGGGCGACGCCGTCGATCGCGACCGCCGCGACGCTGTCATTGCCGATGAGATACGGGAGCGCCACGTAGCCAATCGCCCCCTTCGTCTGCGCGATGCTCTGCATGAGCGTGCCGCTGTCATCCGTTTCCAGTGATTTGTTCGACGCCTCTTCCTTGCCGTCCAGCGCAAACTTCGTGAAAAGCGCGCGCGTGCCGGACGTCGCCGGGCGCGTCACGAGGACAATCGCTTCGTCCGGGCCGCCGACATCCTTCCAATTCGTGACCTCGGCCGTGAAAATTTTCTGCAAATCCGCTTTCGTGAGCGATTTCACCGTCGATGCGATGTCCTTATTCACGACCGGCGCCATCGTGACGATGCACACCTTGTGGTCGACGAGATCCTTCGCCTTTTCCGCCGGCAATTTCTCCGACGCCGCGACGTCGCTCATCCCGATGTCGACCGAGCCCTCCGCGACCTGTTTCAATCCCGTGCCGCTGCCGCCGGCCGAAAGCGTCATGGAAACTTCCGGATTCTCCGCTTTGAATTTCGCCGACGCGTCCTTCGCAAAAGGAAGGAGCGCCGAAGATCCGGACGCGACGACCTTCCCCGTCACCTTCGCCGCACTCTTCTCTGCATCATCGCCGCAGCCGGAAAGCCCGACGACCGCCGCTGCCGCCAACCCAATCAAAGCCCATTTTTTCAAATTCATGATTTCCTCCTTGGAAACTGGGGACAACCCGTCCCGTTTCAAAACCCATTTCATGGACGCTACCAATATACAGAACGGATGTAAAAGCCAAAGAGGGAAATCGGTATTTTTTTCGTCTAAATTGTAAAAGCTCGGTAAAATGGGCAATGAAAAAGGAAACCTTGCGGATAAGGTTTCCTTTTTGTTGTGAGAGCGGGAAGCGCGTCACATAGAAATCGAGACATCAGACATCAGACTGTCAGACGTCAGACTTTAGCGGTATCGCCTACGGCGATGATTTTTATAAAATTGCGGCCGAGCTTTACATGGCACTCACAGTCGCCTCGCATCACTGGGTTCCTAAGGCTCCGGTTCGTTTGCACAGGCGACAAGAGTAAGAAGCATAATGTGACACACAAAGCCAAAAATCGTCTGACGTCTGACGTCTGACTTCTGACTTCT
>CAVEYT010000212.1:0-2650 GCA_963619995.1 Acutalibacteraceae bacterium
CCCGGGAAAGAAAGGAAATGAAGAACGACAGGAGTTCTGCGAGGAAGCACCCCGCATGATCATCGCCGAATGGCGAAAGCAGAAAATCTCTCCGCGCGATTCCACATAAAAAGCTGCGAAAAAATGTGAAACCATTTTTCACAGCTCCCTCAATCCGTTTCCCTGAAAAATTCGGCCCAGTACGGATTTTCCGAATCGAAAATTTCCTTTTGCTCCGCCGAAAGCGCCTCCGGATAATCTTGAAATAAAGAAAACGTCCGTTTCTTATCGAAACTGAAAATAAAATCGCCGGCCGTGTCCCTCTCCAGCCACCAAATTTGATCCTCCGGATGCTCCTTGTACCAGACCGCGCCTTCACTTAACATCGCCGCCGGCCCCCTTTTGCTCCGCGCCCGCATTCGTATTGAAATACTCCGCCAATTTCTCAAACTCCGGATTCCAAGAGAAAGAATCCACATCCATCACCAAGACGCGCTCCGACAAAATGCGACCGCCCTCCGAAAGCGGCTCCTTTTTGCACCGGAAACGGCGGGCGAGTCCTTCGGCGATCTCTTCTTGCTCGCGCCCCAAAATCTTCCAGCCGTTTCCCGTCGTCTTCGGACTCTGCAACTCCAGATATTCCGATCCACGCTCTGTATTTCGCACAATCGCCGCGTGCCGACCGGTCACAAAATAGTATTCCTTATCGCGCGGGAGCGTCGTCAAAAGATACGCGCTCTCCGCTGCCTCCCGCTCGACCGTATACTCCGCCATCCGGATATTGCCAAGCCCCGCGACCGCTTTGATAGCCGCATAGCGACAAAAAGCCTCCCGACTCTCCCCGCCGCGAAAATCGAGCACGTCCAATCCCATCTTGTTGGCAATATACGCAAAACCGACGGACACGCACGAGCCGCCTGTCTTGTCTCCGCCGGAAATCCGTCGAACGATTTCCTCCTCCGTCAGACGAATTTGATGCCGCGTCGCCCCCACGGCATCCACGTGTTTTTCCGCCAATATTTTTTGCAAATACTGCCAATCGGACGAGACGAACAAAAATCCTTTCTCCTTCGCCTCAAAATCGGCCGCGGCCAATGCTTCGGTCGCTTTTTTATAGGCACTGTCCGTCGCCAAAAAAGCGCGATACTTTTTCACATTCTCCCGCTCCGCTTCCCATTCCCGAAGCGCCGCACTATAGCGGGTAAACGCCTCCGCCCGCACCGCCGCCAAGTACGCGATGCGCTCCGCCGCTTTCTCGCGCTCCTCCGAAAACGACAACGGCGCAGCTTCCCTCGGATTTCCCGACTGCACCGCCCGAAGCCGCTCATACACCGGTGCCAGCCCCGCCTCGATCTCCCGCGCCTCATCCGACTCCGAAAGATGCGCTTTTTCAGGAAATATTTCATCCGCTCGCGTTTCCTGTGATTTCGCCGCCTCCCCGGATGGCAAAAAAACCGAAACAGCCCCGGGCGCCTCTTCTTTGGTTGGCGCCTCTTCCCACGTCCTCCCGCACAAGGACACGACAAGATACGAACAATTCGGTAAATCGCAAAACATCGCTCATCCCTCCTTCCGGCACAAAATTTCTCTTTTCCGCATTATAAATTTCCGCAAAACCGCCGTCCAATAGATAAATTTTATGCACGCCTATGCTTGGGGCGTATAAAAAACGAGCGAAAACGAAATCGTTTCGTCCTCGCCCGTTCGGCCAAAATCTAAAATTCAGCAGCTTTCACATTGATTTTCACAACGCTTTGATGAAAAACCGATCCATCGTCGTGTGAAACACAAAATCCGGCTTCGGAATCTCTTCGTAATGAAGTTTTTGGTACAGCCCGATTGCCGCCGTCAGATTGGAATGCGTTTCCAAATACAGACGCCCGAAGCCCGCCTTCTTCGCACCGGCCTCCGCCGTTTCCAAAAGCCGCTGCCCGAGCCCGCGCCCCTTGGCCGCCTCCGTCAGATACAATTTCTGCAGCTCCGCGCAATTTTCCAGGCTCGCAAATTTCGCAAATCCCGCGCCGCCCAAAATCCCCGCGGCCGCGTCCTCCGCGATGAAATATCCGCGCTCCGCCGTGTCCGCCAAATAAAAGCGGCTCAGATGCGAAAGCTCCGGATCGAAATACGCCGTCCCCGGAACGTCCAGATGAAACATTTCCAAATTCGTCCGAATGATCGCCGCCATCCGCGCATCGTCCGCACCCCGAATCCCCCGTATGATCTCCATTTCCCCGTCTCCTTTATGTTTTGATATGAAAATTATACCATGAGAGGCGGAAGCTGGGAGCTCGGCTTTTTTCGTCACGCCCGAGATAGTTGCTAGCTATTAGCTGCTAGCTGTTAGTTTTTGGAGTCTCATGGAGCTCGAGACGTCAGACATCAGACGATCAGACGTCAGACTTTAGCGGTGTCGCCGCCGGCGACGATTATTAAAATGCGGCGGAGCCGCCACCGCTTTTATCTAATAGCTAACAACTAGCAACTAATAACTATCTTGCGCCTGAAATCCGAAACTACTCATGCACGGTTCACGGTTCACGGTCACACGGACAGCAGCGAGATGAGACACCCCAAAGCCGAGCACACGCTCCGGGCTCCCGGCTCCAAGCTATCTTGCGCCTGAGAAGAAAAGCCGAACTTGCGCGTGACAGTCTGATGTCTGACGTCTGAT
>CAVEYT010000213.1:0-2641 GCA_963619995.1 Acutalibacteraceae bacterium
AGCGACACCTGTGCTCAATTCTCAATTCTCAAATCTCAATTCTTTCTTGCAAAAGTAAACAGCACAATGTGATAATCAAAGCAAAGCACCATCTGACGTCTGATCGTCTGACGTCTGACGTCTCGATCTCTATGAGCCGCCAAAAAACTAATAGCTAAAAGCTAACAACTAACAACTGTCTCGCGCCTGACGACCGAAGCCTCTCATCTCAAATAAAAAATGCAAAAATATTTTGAAAAAGTTTCAAAACATGATATACTACAGAAAAGTCACAAGACGATTTGTTTTTGAGATAGCAAATCGGTACGGAAAAACATTCGGCGATTTTACGAGTGAAGGAAGCGCTGATTCAATCGTTATCTTATTTTGCGATAAGCATCATGATGCAAGACAAGGAAAAGGCTGACGCAAATAGTGAGGCTATTTAAGGAAGCCTTTGACGCAGTATTGCATCATGATGCCGCAAAATAAGATTCTTCGATTGAATCAGTGGTTCCTAAAGTCACTCGAGGCATTTTGTTTCTGCTTGATTTTCAGAATAGACGCGCGGAGGCGGGGCATATTTCTGTTTCCTTTCCCTTCGGCGCGGTTTCCGAAAAGGAGGAAGCTATGCTGTATGCACCGAAGGAGGGGACGAGCCCGTTTCGCATTTTTTGTAAAAATTGCGGAGCGCCGGCGGAATTCTCCATTGAGAAACAATCGTATGTCTGCTCGGCTTGCGGCGAGGTGTCCGGGGTCGAGGAGTTTCGCGAGCACGTCTTGACTTGGCGAAACTTGCAGCAGCGAAAGACGAAGGAGGCGCTCGACGCTTTGTCCGGCGAGGGCGAGGCGGCGCGGCCGGCTTGTTGGCATTGTCCGTCTTGCGGGGCGGAGGTCTTGATGCCGGTGAACGAAGGGACGGCGCATTGCGATTTCTGCGGGTCGAATCTGGTGTCGCGGGAATTTGAAGTGGCCGAAGATTTCCCGGAATTGGTATTGCCTTTCAAGATCACGGCGGCGCAGGCGAAGGACGCGCTCACGGCTTGGGCGACGGAGAACGCGGGGACGCCGGAGGCCGAGGCGGTCACGGCATCGCTTTCCGAAATGCAGGCGTATTATTTGCCGTATCGGCTCGTGCGCGGGGCGGTAGAGGGCGAAGTGACGCGCGACCGGACGAGCCGGGCGTACACGTTTCGCGGCTACGTGACGGACGCGCTGGTGAATGTCTCCGAGCAGCTGGACAATGACGTCCTCGATCACGCGGAGCCTTTCAATCCGGATTCGTTCGTGCCTTTCGAGCACGGCTACATCGCCGGGCATAAATTGAAATTGTGCGATTTATCGGCAGAAAAGACGGAAGAGCGCGTCGCGGCGGAATCGGCGGACGACATCCGGCCCGTCGTCGAAGAGGTGCTGGAGTACGATGATGTCGCGGTATCGGTCGCGGCGGACGAACTCTCGGAGCTTCCCGTCCTCGTCCCGATGTATTTCATTAAAAACGAAAGCCTCATGGCGGCGGTGAATGGGGAAACGGGAAAAGTCGCCGTTTCCGTGAATATCCGTGAAAAAAGCAAGCGCTGGCTCGTGGAGCCGACGATGATTTTCCTCGCGCTGATGGCGGCCGCGTGCTACTGGATGGTCGATTGGACGCAGGACATCACGGACAGTCTGTGGAATCTTGCGTTGGTCGGTTTTGTCGTCGGGATGATTGTATACAGCGTATTTTCCAATTTTCGTCATGATCAGGCGTTTAAGAAAATCGTCACGGGAAAAGAAATCGCGGGCATTCCCGAAAAGCCGCGCGTCCTGCCCATTTTCTACGAGATACGAAACGGCGTGGAAACCGCTGTCCGGTATCGTTTCCATGCGGGCAGTCGAAGTCTCATCATGCTGGGCGAAGCGCTGTTCTTGCTCTTTCTCCCGGCGCTCATCGCGATGCTCATCCGTCTCGCGGATCCGCTTCCGGGCTACGGATACTGGGACAGCATGGCCTTTGTGAATGGCGCCGTCTGGTACACGGCGATGTCGCTCCCGATGTTTCTCTACTGGAGCCTCGCCGTCCGCAAAGCGCAATACGACTACCCCATCACCTATGAAATTCTGCCGGATCATTCATTGCGTCTGATCACGAAAAATATCCGCCTCTACGTCCTGCCGCATATCTGCAATATGGCGCGGACGGGCGCTCTATTCGTCCCGCCGTTCCTCTGGATGACCGTTTTTATGACCATCGTCCTCATCATGAGCGTCGTCATCATCCTGGATCCGACGCTGTGATCCGTCGGCCGTGGACCGTTTACCGTTGACCGTTCGTCACATGGAGGTCGAGACGTCAGACGGTCAGACGTCAGACGTCAGACACTTGCTAAGCTTTGTTGTAAGCATAGAGCTGTCGGCTATCGTTTGTAATCGTAAATGGCTTGAAAGAGCTTGCGTGGTGGCGGCCGTAAGCCGCATTTTAATAGGTGTGCGCAAGCGCACATCTTCGCATTCGCGTCCCATCATCCGGCGCTACGCGCCACCTTCCTCCGATAAGGAATGCTTGATAGGAAGCGGCCGCAGGCCGCAATTTAATAATCGTCGCCGAGCTTTGCATGGCACTCACAGTCGCCTCGCGTCACTGCGTTCCTAAGGCTCCTGTTCGTTTGCACAAGGCGACACC
>CAVEYT010000214.1:0-2632 GCA_963619995.1 Acutalibacteraceae bacterium
CCTGAAGGAGCGGCAGATGGAGGGGGCGCCGACGCGTCTCGCGGCCTTAAGTGGTAAGTACCGCTAAAGCTCATCAAAAGTTTCGCGTCTCTTTCGACGTAAGCATTTAAGGCCGAGCGGCGGCGCCCCCGGAATACAGGCGAATTTTGCCCTGGCGGCGGTTTCTTTCCTTTGCTTCGTTTCCTTTCTTTCCCGGGAAAGAAAGGAAATGAAGAACGACAGGAGTTCTGCGGGAAAGCACCCCGCATGATTCATCGCGAATGGCGAGTGTGGGGAATCTCTCCGCGTGATCTGCGCCGTCAGGCGCATTTTGCGAAGCAAAATCTTGCGGCGAATGCCGCATTCCGCAAAGCGGAACCAATCTCACCGAAAGGTGCAAGAAGCAATCACCTCGCGTGATTTACGAAAATATTTCATATAAGGCATTCATAAAACCTATAGAAATATGCTATAATGAATGCAAAGAAAGAAAAATGGGCGGAGACGGACAGTTTCCTACATGGTACGGCGAGGAGGGATTCGAATGACGGGGATTGATAAATTTTGCGGGATGCTTCTGGGGCAGGCCGCCGGGGACGCTTTGGGCGCGCCGCTGGATGCGTTGTCGGTGGCGACGATGAAACGCCAATTCGGTCCTTTCGGCCTTCGGACGCTTGTGCGCTCACCCAAGACGAGTTTCCGGGCGCTGCTCTCGTCCAATACGCAGATGATGCTCGCGACGGCGGACGGGCTTTTGTGGGCATCGGCGAAGAAAATCGACCGGACGGAGGGGCTCTATCGCGGGTACATGCGCTGGTATTACGGCCAGACGGGCGAGGAAGCGCGGCGCGGGCAGCGGACGTGGGTTCGTCGGCAGCCGCACGAACGGGAATTTTGCCTGGCGCGCGAAAAATTTATGCGTGCAAAAAGAGGAATGGGATCGACGCTGGTGGCGCTCGCCAGTGAGACGCCCGGTTCACTCAAAAATAAAATCAATGAGGCCAATGACAGCGAAGCGCTCGTCCGGAGCGGTCCCATCGGCTTGATTTATGCCGGAAATGTGCGGGACGCGTTTTACGAAGCGGTGCGCGCCGCGGTCCTGACGCATACGAATCCTCTCGCCTATCAGGCAGCGGCGGCGTTTGCCGGGATCATTGCGGGACTTTCCGGGAAACGGACGACGCTTCCCAAAGTGCTCGATGAGGTCATGGCGCTTTTGAATAAATCCGAACACACGGAAGCGCTGACGGCGCTGCTTTCCGCGGCGATTACGCAGGCGAACGATCATCCGGCCGGGAAAGGGACGCCCTTTGATCATGTGGACAGCCTGCACTCCTTGGGGACGGGCAAAAAGGCGGAAGAAGCCTTGGCGATGGGCGTCTATTGCGCGCTGGCCAATGACGATCCCTTTGAAGCGGTGCTCGCTGCGGCCCATCACGACGGGAAAAGCTCCGTGACGGCTTCCATCGTCGGCGCCATCGAAGGCGCGCGCCTGGGCAGAGCGTTTCTACCGGACTACTGGCTGTCCCATCTGGAAGGCGCGGACATCATCGAAGCGGTCGCCAAACAACTGTACAAGACGTGGGAAGACGAAACGGCGTCGCAGAAATCCGTGAAGAAAGAAGAAACGCCGGAAACAAAGCCGGAAGAAAAGAAGATAGAGAAAATATCGGATGCGAAGCCGACGAAAAAAACAGAGACGAAACCTGCCAAGAAAATAGAAAAGACGGAAGAAACAACGGAAACGAAATCGTCGAAGAAGCCTGCGAAAAAAGCAGAGAAAGCGACGGAAAAGCCGGCCCCAAAGAAACCGGCAAAGAAAGAAGAAACCAAATCGGCGACGAAATCGGAAACGAAAACGGTGAAAGCGCCGTCGAAGAAAACGGAAGAAAAAACCGTGAAGAAGACGGAGGAAAAGCCGGAATCGAAAACAGAAAAGAAAGCCGTGAAAGAACCGGTGAAGAAAACGGAAATCAAATCCGCAAAGAAGCCCGAGACAAAGCCGGTCAAGAAAGCAGAAACGAAGTCGGATAAAAAGGCGGAAGCGAAACCGGAGAAGAAAACAGAAACGAAAGCGACAAAAAAAGCGGAGACGAAATCGACAAAAAAGGTAGAAGCCAAATCGGTGAAAAAGACGGAAGTTAAAGCAACTAAAAAATCGAGCGCAAAGAAATCGTAAGTCGCTCGAATTAAAAAATCAGAGGCGCTAGTGTGTAGCGCCTTTTTGTTTTGGTTTTTGTAAATTTCTTTTCAACCTTCTTTTGAAGCCAACTTTTCGATGGATGGTCGCCGCCGGAAGATAGAGTGTTTCGCAGAAATGCAATTTCAGCCGTATCGTTTAGAATGCAAGATAGCATTTATTACACCCAGCGGTGTTCTTTGCTTTCGCAAGAAGTTATGCGCCTGCGGCGCATTCTATCTTCCGGCGCTGCGCGCCACCTTCTTTCAAAAGAAGGCTTGAGCGGTGGCGGGTTCTGGTCGCATATTAGATTGTGTCGCGACATCCCTTACCGAAAGGCGCAAAAAGAAAAGCGCCCCGCGTGATCCCATTCACGCAGAGCGCTACCGTTTCATCCGTTTCCTCCTCTCAATCTGCCGTTTCCGGCAAATTCTTTCGGAGGACGGGATGCATGAAGCGGTCGTAATCCTTCCA
>CAVEYT010000215.1:0-2589 GCA_963619995.1 Acutalibacteraceae bacterium
TTCTTTTGACGAAGATCGATTTGCTTCCGTATTTGGATTTCGATGAAGAATTTTTCATGAAGGGCGTCCGTCATTTGAATAAAAACGCGCCCGTTTTCAAAGTGTGCGGCAAGACGGGCGAGGGTTA
The DNA here is from genome assembly GCA_963619995.1 of Acutalibacteraceae bacterium. Classification (GTDB taxonomy): domain Bacteria; phylum Bacillota; class Negativicutes; order Veillonellales; family Dialisteraceae; genus UBA1822. The sequence continues at coordinate 128 of CAVEYT010000215.1, forward strand.
CGAAGAGGCCGCCGCGTGGATTGAAAATCAAAAATAATTTCTTTTCAATGATTTCTTTTGAAGGAGGCAGGGAAATGAAACGAAAATGCTTGGCTTTGTGTCGTTTGTTTCTCTGTCTCTTTTTGTTGTCGGCGTCCGGCATCGCCTGTGCGGTATCAGAAGACGAGCGAGCGCGGGAATGGGACAGTTTCTTCTGGTATCAAAATGCGATGAATTTCGGCGACTGTTTTTCCTTCCATGTCTTTCCGTCGTATGAAGAGGCGTCGCAAATGCTGTTTTCCTGCGAATACGTGAGCCGACGGGAAGAGGAGCGCGTCCAAGCGGAAGCCAAACCGGTCTCGGAGGCGGAGCTGGCGCCTTTGAATCGATTCGTGCGGACGCTTTCGCTGTCGCCGAAACAGGAGAAAAAGCAGAATCCGGACGAAATTATTTTGGATGAAACGGAAGAGCGATTGGAAGTGTCGACAGGTTCGTTTCTTGATAAAACGGAAAAAATTTTCACGACGTCTTTGACGCGTGCGCAAAAGGAAGAACTGTGGGACATTTTGGAACATCTGTACACGCTCGCGAAAGATAGGGAGAGCGCGGATTGGTAAAACAGGAGGAAAAAATATGAAAAAATTGGCAGTGGTGACGGGCGCGACGGCGGGCATCGGACGTGCGACGACGGAAGTTTTGGCAGCGGACGGTTATCGGCTGGCGCTGGCGGCGCGAAGCGAAGACAAATTGCAAGAGCTGGCGGAAGAGCTGCGCATGAAATACAACGCCGATGTTTCCGTCTACCCGCTCGACGTCTGCGACCGGGACGCGATTCACAAAGTCGCGGCGGCCATTTTGGCAAAAGACGGCACGCCGGACGTCCTCGTCAATAACGCCGGCCTCGCGCGCGGGCTGGAGCCGTATGCGCTCTCGGACGAGGACGATATTTTGGAAATGTTGGAAACAAATATCAAAGGCCTGTTTCTGCTGACGCGCGCGTTTCTGCCGTCGATGCTCGCGAGAAATACCGGCCACATCGTAAATCTGGGCTCGACGGCGGGGCTCTATGCCTATGCCGGCGCGGCTGTCTATTGCGCGACGAAAGCGGCGGTGAAAACATTCAGCGACGGCCTCCGCATCGATTGCATGGAAAGCGATCTTAAAGTCACGACCATCCAGCCGGGCCTCGTCGAGACGGGATTTTCCGAAGTGCGTTTCCACGGAGACAAAGCGCGCGCCGCCGCCGTTTACGCGGGAATCGAAGCGCTTCGCCCGGAAGATATCGCAGACGTCATCCAATTCGTCCTCTCGCGTCCGAAACGCGTCCAGCTGACCGATGTCGTCATTATGGCGAATCAGCAAGGCACGGGATTTTTGTGCAGCAAGAAACAGTAAGGGGAGGAGAAACGAAAGCGCGATAAAAAAATTCCCAAGCTCGCAAAAAGTATTTGACAAAATCGCAAGTCTTCGGTACAATAGCTTTCGTCAAATGCCGATGTAGCTCAGCTGGTAGAGCGGCGCATTCGTAATGCGTAGGTCGCAGGTTCAAATCCTGTCGTCGGCTCCATAAAAAACAAACCGCGTGGCAAAAGCTTCGCGGTTTTTTGTTGCGCCGGTAAAGTGTGGCATCGGCGTAGTTTCTTATCATCTTACAAAATGATGAGAAAGTGGTATAATGATTGAAGTTTATTATTTCTTTATAAAGGAGGACGCGCGATGTTTTGTCAAAATTGCGGAAACGAATTGCCGGAGGGTGCTGCATTTTGCCCGGAGTGCGGAGCGAAAGTCGCAGAAAGTGGGACGATAGCACCGGAGCCGAAAACGGTCGCCGAGGCAGCGCCGCTCATGCCGGAAACGGAAAAGGCGGAATCGATGGCGTCCGAGGTAGTAGCCGCCACGGCAGCGGCATCCGGAAGGGAGAAGAAAACAATGAATCATGAAGAAACGTTACAAGAAAAATATTTCAATTTCCAAGGGCGCTTGAACCGGAAACGCTATATTCTGCGCAGCCTCGTCCTCAGTATCGTCACCGGCATTTTGGCGGCCGTCTTCGCCGCGCTCCTGGGAGATTCCATCCTGTCGCTCGTCGTTTGCGCCGCGATTTCCATTGCCGGTTTCGTGGCAGGGCTGTCCTTGTGCGTCCGCCGTTTGCACGATTTGAATCGCAGCGGCCTCTTCTGGCTTTTGTTCTTTATCCCGATTGTCGATTTCTTTTTTGCCATCTACGTCATTTTCTTCAAAGGCACGGAAGGCGGCAACCAATACGGCCCCGACCCGCTGGCAAGGTAAACAGTTAATAGTTAGTAGTTAGGAGTTAGTAGTTAGCAGTGATAAAGCGGTACGCGCTTCGCGCATTTTATAAAATCGTCGCCGGAGGCGACACCTGAACTGCTCACTGCTAACTTTTGAAGCTGACGTCTCGACCTCGATGTGAAATCCAAGCAAAGCACTTCCCGTTTCTCATTTTTTACTTGCAATACATC
>CAVEYT010000216.1:0-2577 GCA_963619995.1 Acutalibacteraceae bacterium
CGCGTCTCTTTCGACGTAAGCATTGGCAAGGCTGAGCATCCGAGCACCCCGGAACACAGGAAAATTTCAATCTGGCGGCGGTTTCTTTCCTTTGCTTCGTTTCCTTTCTTTCCCGGGAAAGAAAGGAAATGAAGAACGACAGGAGTTCTGCGGGGAACCACCCTGCGTGATTTCTATAAAAGCTGCGGAAAAATGTGAAAATCTTTTTTCACAGCCTCCATTTTTTATATAGGCGCCTTGCGGCGCGGGGTTTCATGGAAAATAAAAAAAGCAGACGACCTTGGCGGTTGTCTGCTTTTTATTTTTCCGCCGGAGATTGTTCGGCGATGATGTAGATGGGGCGGTGCTTGGTTTCCAGATACGTTTTCGCTAAATATTGGCCCAGGATGCCGGTGCAGAGGAGCTGGATGCCGCCCAGGAAGAGAATGACGCAGATGAGGGAGGCCCAGCCTTGGACGGGATCGCCGAAGAGAAGATAGCGAATGACGACGAAAGCGACGGAAGCCATGGACAAGAGGCAACAGAAAAGGCCGCAAATCGTCGCGAGGACGAGCGGCTTTGTCGAGAAGGCGATGATGCCTTCGATCGCGTAGGCAAGAAGCCCCCAGAAGCTCCATTTCGTCTCGCCGGCGACGCGCTCCACATTTTCAAATTCGATCCATTTCGTACGGAAGCCGACCCAGGCGAAGAGGCCTTTGGAGAAACGATTGTATTCGCCCATGGAAAGGAGAGCGTCCGCAAATTTTCGATTCATGAGGCGGTAATCGCAGGCGCCGTCCACGAGATCGGTATCGGAGATGCGATTCATGAGGCGATAGAATTGCCGCGCGAAAAAGGAGCGGATGGCCGGCTCGCCTTTCCGGGAGACGCGGCGTGTCGCGGCCGAGTCGTAGCCTTCTTTGGCGACGGCGTCGTAAAGTGTCGGCAAAAGAGCGGGCGGGTGCTGCATATCGGCGTCCATGAAGCAGATGTAATCGCCGCGCGCCTCGCGGAGCCCGGCCAGAATCGCCGCCTCTTTTCCAAAGTTTCGGGAAAAGGAAATATAGCGCACGCGGGTATCTTTTGCCGCCGTTTCTTTCAAAATCCGAAGCGTCGCGTCTTTTGATCCGTCATCGACGAAGAGGACTTCAAATGTTTCGTCTTTCATGTCTTGCGCCAGCGAAAGAAACGCGTCGTAAAAATACGGCAGCGCCGCTTCTTCGTTGTAGCAAGGGACGATGAGGGAAATCAAAATGGGCCTCCGGGGGATGAGAAATTTTACTTGTTTGGCTTTTTGTGTCGCATACAGGTCGAGACGTCAGACATCAGATGGTCAGACGTCAGATTTTAGCGGTGTCGCCTCTGGCGACGATTATTAAAATACGGCTGAGCTTTGCTGCGTACTCACATGTCTTAAGCTCCATGAGGAACAAAAGCCAATTCCAGCGATGTGACAGTCTAACGTCTGACGTCTGATCATCTGACTTCTTAAACTCTATGAGCCAAGAAAGCCAATCTCAACCATGTGACAGTCTGACGTCTGACGTCTGATCGTCTGACGTCTTTGTCACAAATGTCGCACGAATTTTATTTCTCAGAGTATACTTCAAAATTAAACTGGCGGCAATACTCATTCTCTCGTTGCATTTTTTCCGTTTTTGGGTATAATGCAAGTATTGAAACGATTGAAACGGATGATTTTTTTGTTTCGTGAGGAGTTTTTGACGGACGTGGAGAAGAATAGCAAGAAGGGAAAAATCGCGGAAGCGGCGCGGGAGATGTTTCGCGAGAGAGGATTTTCGGACGTCTCGCTTCGCGCCATCGCGCGCGCGGCAGGAGTGTCGGCTTCGGCGATTTCGTATTATTTCGGCAGCAAGGAAGAATTGTATCGTGCGCTGTTTCCGGACGGTGCGGCGGTGGCGACGGACATTCGGAGCGATATCTTGCGGGCGGCGCAGCGACTTTTTGCCGAGTCGGGATACGCGAAAGTGTCCATTCGCGATATCGCGGAGGCAGCGGGCGTCTCGTCGTCGGCGATTTCGTATCACTTCGGCGGCAAGGCGGCGCTGTATCGCGAGGTGCTTGAAGAAGGCACGAGTCTCATTTCGGAATTCATGGAGCGCGTGCAAAAAGGAAACGCGGCGCCGGATGCGATCTTGCGATTGTACGGAGATTTCCTCATGCGCTGCGGCGAGGAAAATCCGGAAGTCATGCGCCTCATCTTCCGCGAATTGATGGAAGGCTCGGACGTCTTCAGCTCGTTCGTCCGCGAGCGGCTCAAGCAAATGATCGACGTGCAGCGAATGGCATTCCGCGAAGGCCAGGAAACGGGCGCGTATCGCCCGGACGCAAGAGCGGAAATCGTCTCGATGGCGTGGGCGGGGATGGTGCTCTTTTACCATCTCGCGCACGGCATCATGGCGGATCTCGCCGAGAGCGGCGAGCCGACGCCGAAAGAATATATGGATTCGGTGTGGGGGATTTTGGAGAGGGGAATCGGGCGCGGCGGCGCCCTATAAATATGCGGCCTTCGGCCGCCACCGGTCAAGCCCTCCTTATCGGAGGAGGGTGCCCCGAAGGGGCGGGTGATGGGACGCG
>CAVEYT010000217.1:0-2569 GCA_963619995.1 Acutalibacteraceae bacterium
CCGTGAGCCGTGTAACCGTGAACCGTGTGTGAGTAGCGTGGGATTCATGCGATGTGACAGGCGGTTAACGGTAAACGGATAACGGATAGCAGTTTTTTCGTCAGGCGCGAGATAGCCGGGCTCCAGGCTGTTTTATTTCTTGATAAACCGGAAGACTAAAATCGTCTGCAGGCAGAGGAGCGCGGCGAGGCCGTAGAAGACGGAGACGATGCCGGCGTGCTCGGCTAGGAAGCCTAGGGCGCTTGGGCCCATGATGACGCCGCTGTAGCCGACGGTCGTCATGACGGAGACGGCGGTGTCGAGGGGGATTTCATTTTGGCGGGCGGCCAGTGTGTAGAAGACGGGGACGATATTCGCCAGGCCGATCCCAATGACGAAGAAGAAGGGGAGCGAGGTCATGAGCGTCGGCATGACGTCGACGGCGAGGAAGCCGACGGCGCCGATGAGACTGCCGACGAGAAGAATGCGTTTTTCGCCGAAAGCGGAGACGACGCGGTCGCCGATGAGACGGCAGATGAGCATCGCGGCGGAATAAATGGAGAAACCGATGCCCGCCGCCGCCAGGTCGAGATGTTTCGTTTCCGCCAAGAGGACGCCGCTCCAATCCATGACGGCGCCTTCGGCCAGGAAGGAAATAAATGTGAGGCCGCACAGGACGGCGATGAGGCCGCGCGGCCATGTGAGCGCTTTCTGCCCGCTGTCACCGCGGAAGGGAATGAGTTTCCCGTAAAAATACAGGCAAAGCGCCAAAAGAAGCGCGATGTGGACGGAAACGACGGCAAGGACGGAGAGGCCGCATTTCGCCAAGACGGTGTAAAGGCCGGAGCCGACGAAGCAGCCGATGCTCCAAAAACCGTGCATGCCGGAGAGAATGCGGCGCGCGGCGATGCGCTCGACGACGACGGCATGGAGATTCATCGTGACGTCGAGCGATCCCATTGCGGCGCCGAAGATGAAGAGCACGACGAAATACGTCCACAGCGAGGGGAGGACGGGGATGGCGAGGACGGCGGCCGCCATGACGAGCGTCGCCGCTATGATGACGCGGCGGCAGCCGAAATGCCGCGTGAAAATTCCGGCGACGGGCATGAAAAGAAACGCGGCCAGGCCGATGGTCAGAAGAAGCAGCCCCAAAATGTCCGAGCCGACGGCGAGTCGTTCCTTGACGAAGGGAATCATCGGCGCCCACGTGGAGACGAGAAAGCCGCCCGCGAAAAAGGCGCTCTTGGCCGCATGAATTTCACGTGCACCGGCGGTAAAATTTTTTAAGTTTGACATAAAAACCTCCTGCGCATGGAAACAGCTCTGGCTTATGAGAAAGGAGTTCTCTTCAACTGCTGGATTTCCTGCAAAAAACAAAAAAAGACCACGGCGGCGGGATATCCCGGGCGCCTTCCGGTCAGTACGCGCGGATTTTAGCACGGGGAAATTTTTTTGTCAAATTTTTGTCAGCCGTTTCCTTTCCAAAAATTTCCTTCGTCTTTATCGAATGCATTTGATATAATGGGAGCATGGAACAGGAAATGGAACGAAACGGGAAACGCGTCGCGTTTTTGACACTCGGCTGCAAGGTCAATCAATACGACAGCGACGCGATGCGCAGTCTTTTTTTGTCGCGCGGCTACACGGCGGCGGAGAAGGACGCGGACATTTATGTCATCAATACGTGCTCGGTCACGAGTATCGGCGACAAAAAATCGCGGCAGCTCATTCGGCGCATTCGCCGCGAGCATCCGGGGGCCATCATCGCGGCGGCCGGCTGCTACGCGCAACTTTCGCCGGAAGAGGTGGCGGCGGCCGGCTGCGATGTCGTCGTGGGAAACCAAAATCGCGCCCGCATTGTCGATTACATTGAGGAAGCGGCAGCGGGGCGGGCGGGGAGCCACGTCGTCGACATTATGCAAGTCGCGGAATTTGAAAATCTCACCGTGACGCCCGAAGGCGAGGAAAAGACGCGCGCCTTTGTGAAAGTGCAGGAAGGCTGCGACAATTATTGCACGTTCTGCATCATCCCCTATGCGCGCGGGCGGCTGAAATCGCGGCGGCCGGACGACGCGGTGGCCGAAGTCGCGCTTTTGGCGGAAAAAGGCTATCGTGAAATCGTGCTGACGGGGATTCATCTCGGAAATTACGGCGTCGATTTGCGCGACGGCACGCATCTCTCCACGCTTGTCGAGCGACTGTTGGCCATCCCGGGCATTTCGCGTATTCGCCTGGGCTCCATCGAATCGGTGGAAGTCTCCGACGAGCTCATTCACATTTTGCAGACAGAGCGGCGCGTGTGCCGCCATTTGCATTTGCCAATCCAGTCCGGCTCGGACGCGGTGCTGGCCAGAATGCATCGCCACTATCGCCTGGCGGAATTTAAGAAACTGATTGCCACGCTCCGCGAAAAAATCCCGGGGCTCGCGCTGACGACGGATCTCATCGTGGGTTTCCCGGGTGAAACGGAGGCTCTTTTTGAGGAAACGCTGGAAACACTCCGCGAATTAAAATTTTCCGGCATTCACGTCTTCCCCTATTCCCCCAGAACGGGAACCCCGGCGGCGAGCTACCCCGACCAAGTGTC
>CAVEYT010000218.1:0-2531 GCA_963619995.1 Acutalibacteraceae bacterium
CGTAGTGACGCGAGGCGACTGTGAGTGCCATGCAAAGCTCGCCGCATTTATAAAAATCGTCGCCGGAGGCGACACCGCTAAAGTCTGACGTCTGACCGTCTGATATCTGACGTCCAAAGCCGTTATCCGCTATCCGTTTACCGTTTACCGCTCGTCACATCGCATGATGACCAAGCTGCTCACGCCCGGTTCACGGTCCACGGTCCACGAAAAACGGCCGGCACTTCTATGTGCCGCAAAAAACTAACAGCTAAAAGCTAACAGCTAATAACTATCTTGCGCCTGCCGCAAAAGCAGAAAAAAATAAAGCGATGCCCCTCATCTCCCATCTCTCATCTCCGTCTCCCATCTCTCCCCTGCAAGCCGGTCGCATTTTTTCTTGCTTTCTTTTGTCATTGCGGTATAATACAGGCATAGCGAAAGGGAGCATTTTTCACAAAACAAACCCCCGCAGAGGGCCTAATCTCTGCGGGGGTTTTTCCTTTTTTTAGTTCGGACGCGACGACTGCGGCCCTCCATCAATCCGGGAGGATTTGAAAATTATCATCTCTTGAAATATAATAAAAATGTGATTTTGATACACATAAACCCCAATAAAAATGTGATTTCCTCCGGAGGTGATTTCGATGGAACGATTGATTTTGAAAAAATTGATGGAGTGGAAGAGCTCGCCTTATCGTAAACCGTTGATTCTGAAGGGCGTGCGCCAAGTGGGCAAGACGTGGATTTTGAATGAATTCGGACGTCGCTGCTACGAGAATGTCGCGTATTTCAATTTTGACGAGAATGAGGATTTCAAGCAGTTCTTTGAGACGACGAAGGATGTCCGGCGCATTCTGCAAAATTTGATGCTGGCGAGCGGCCAAAAAATTGCGCCCGAAAAGACATTGGTTATTTTCGACGAGATACAGGAGGCACCAAAAGTCATCCATTCTCTGAAATATTTCTGCGAGAATGCGCCGCAGTATCATATCGCCTGCGCCGGTTCGCTTCTCGGTGTCGCGCTCGCAAAGCCCGCTTCTTTCCCGGTCGGCAAGGTCAATTTCCTGCAAATCGATCCCATGACGTTTGAAGAGTTTTTGCCGGCCAATGGGGATGCCAATCTCTTGGATTTTTTGAAAAGTGTGGAAAAGATAGAGCCGATTCCGGATGCTTTTTTTCATCCGCTGTGTGAGAAGCTCAAGATGTACTACGTCACCGGCGGCATGCCCGAGCCGGTCCTTCGGTGGACGAAGGATCGCGACGTCGCGGCCGTGCAGACGGCTTTGGCCGATATCATCGCCGCGTATGAGCGAGATTTCGCCAAGCATCCTCATGTCAGTGAGTTTCCTAAAATTTCCATGATTTGGAAATCGATTCCCTCGCAGCTGGCCAAGGAAAATAAAAAATTTCTCTACAAGGTCGTCAAAGAGGGCGCCCGTGCCCGCGAATACGAAGATGCGCTGCAGTGGCTAGTCGATGCCCGCTTGGTTCACAAAATTTATCGCAGCCGCGCTCCGGGTCTCCCGATGGCGGCTTATGACGACTTGACCGCTTTCAAGCTCTATCTTGTCGACGTGGGGATTCTTCGGCGCCTTTCTCAGCTTTCTCCGACCGCTTTCGGCGAAGGGAACCGTCTCTTTACCGAGTTCAAGGGGGCGCTCACGGAGAATTACATCCTGCAGTCCTTGATACCGCAATGGGAAGTCACGCCTCGCTACTGGGCGCAGACCAATCCTCCCTATGAGATGGATTTCCTGATCCAGCGCGAAAATGACATCTTCCCCGTAGAAGTCAAATCCGATACCAATCTCTCCGGCAAGAGTCTCAAAAAATTCAAGGAGCTTTTCCCGGACAAGATCAAGCTCCGCCTCCGTTTCTCTTTGGAAAATTTGAAACTGGATGGCGATGTACTCAATATCCCGCTGTTTATGGCCGATGAAACCGACCGTCTGATCGCCCTGGCGCTTCGAGAGTGAACCAACTCCACGCGATATAAGAACCAGTATCCGCTGTCCGTTATCCGTTTACCGCCTATCACATCGCAAGATAGCTATTAGCTTCTAGCTGTTAGCTATTAGACAAAAACGGTACGCGCCTCCGGCGCATTTTATAAAATCGCGCGAAGCGCTTCCGCTTCAAACTAACAGCTAGTAGCTAAAAGCTAGGAACTATCTCACGCCTGACGATAAAGCCGTTTACCGTTTACCGCTTTCCGCTTTCCGCTCGTCACATAGAGATAAAAGCTTTTTAAGCCCCATCTCTATCAGCCATCCGTTTTTATCTCAAACGCCGCCGAAAGTAAAAAAGCAGCAAGCCCGGCCCCTCATCTCTCATCTCTTTCACGGTCCACGGTCCACGGAAAACGGCCGGCGCCTCCATGTGCCGCAAAAAAAACTAACAGCTAAAAGCTAACAACTAATAACTATCTTGCGCCTGACGCAAAGAGCCGAGCACGCGCTCCAAGCTCCAAGCTCCCGGCTCCAGGCTCCAAGCCGTCTCGCGCCAGACAAAAAAGGGAAGCACAACACAATGTGCTTCCCTTTTTCTCA
>CAVEYT010000219.1:0-2523 GCA_963619995.1 Acutalibacteraceae bacterium
GGAAAATCGAGCGTCGCGAAGAGATCATCCAGCGTTTCGTTTCTACGAATCACTTGAACGCTGCCGTCTTCTTTCAAAAGAAGCTCTTGATGGCGCAGTTTCCCGTTGTAATTGAAACCCATGCTGTGGCCGTGCGCGCCCGTGTCGTGGAAGACGAGGATGTCGCCCGTTTCAATCTTCGGCAGTGCGCGCTGGATCGCAAACTTATCGTTGTTTTCGCAAAGAGAACCCGTCACGTCGTAGATTTCCGTCCGCGGCGCGTCTTCTTTGCCCAGGACGGTGATGTGGTGGTACGAGCCATAAAGCGCCGGGCGCATGAGGTCGGCCATGCACGCGTCGAGGCCGATATAGTTTCTGTAAATATGTTTGTAATGAATCGCCTTCGCCGCGAGATATCCGAAAGGCCCGGTGATCGCGCGGCCGCATTCAAAGGAAATGCGCGTGCCGGCAAAGCCGTCCATGAGCTCTTCGTAAAGTTTGCGCGCGCCGTCTCCGAGCGCCTCGATGTCGACCGCATCCTCCTCCGGCCGATACGGAATCCCGATCCCGCCGCCGAAATCGATAAAGGAAACGGTGACGCCCAGTTTCTCCCGGATTTCCCGCGCCAAATCAAACATCATGCGAATGGTGCCGAGGAGCCCCTCGAGCTGTAACTCGCAGGAAATGACCATCGTGTGAATGCCGATGTAGGAGATGCCCTTCGCCTTCGCCCACGCGACGCCTTCCAAAAGCTGCTCGCGCGTCATGCCGTACTTCGCTTCCTCCGGTTTCCCGATGATGTCATTCCCGCGCGTAAGCTCCGGGCCGGGATTGTAGCGGAAACAAATGCGCTCCGGCACGAGACCGAGGCGCTCCAGGTCGTCCACATTGGAAATATCGTCCAAATTCACGATGGCGCCCATCGCCGCCGCTTTTTGAAATTCTTCGTCCGTCGTGTCATTCGACGAGAAAACAATCTCATCCCCCGAAAGCCCGACGGCGCCCGCGAGCACCAATTCGGCGAGCGAGCTGCAATCGGCCCCGACGCCGACTTCGTGAAGCAGTTTCATAATCCAAGGATTCGGCGTCGCTTTCACGGCGAAATATTCGTAAAAATCGGGATTCCAGGAAAACGCACGCTGCAGACGGGAAATGAAATCCTTGATTCCCTTCTCGTCGTACAAATGAAACGGCGTCCCGTAGGTTTCGACAATTTCCAACATTTTTTCCGTGCTGCAAGGCAGGGTTTTGACGGACATGATTGACTCCTTTGTGAACAATGGGGTGAATAGAATTTGTATCTCATAGAGATCGAGACATCAGACGGTCAGACGTCAGACATCAGACGTTTGCTACACTTTGATTCTCAGGCGCAAGACAGCCGGGAGCCGGGATCTTTTCGCCGGAAGCGCTTCGCGCAATTTTTTTATAACGGAATGATGAACATTATTGTATCCGGCTTGGCCTTTCATGGCAAGTCTATTTTTTCTCAAACAGCCGCAAATAATACGTTTCCAGAAAATGAATATGCAAAAAACTCAAAATACCGCAAAGGCAAAAAACGAGAAGCACGACGCCGATGGCATGCAACGGAAACCAGCCCGAAGAATACAATTGCGATACTTGCAGTAAATCCTGCCAAATCCATTTTCGCAATACATTATTGTCATGAAGCAAGTAAATGCCAAAAGTCGTGGCGGCGATTCCGTTGATCCATCGGCTGTGGCGGATATTCAATTGTTTGAACCCCAAGAACAGGCAGACGGAAATCCATAAAGCCGGGGCACTGTTGAGATCGGCGAAATAAAACAAATGCCCTTTGATATAGCGCATCGGAAATGCTGTCATTACAAAATCCAAAAGAACAATCGCCACATACCCAAACACAGCATGGCTCATGACGTTTCTTATACGATATTCCGCCCCATACAGCCGGATATAGGCTCCCAGCGCATAAAGATAAAAGAAATCCAGCAAAATGGACGCGCCCATATCCAATCGCATTCCCACCAAGCCTGTCACCGTCGGAATGAGATACCACAAAGAGAATCCCAAAAGCAAAAATCGCTTGTACATCCTTTTATCCAAATGCAAAAGCATCGCATTGATAAAAGGAACGAAAAGAAACATCAATAAGTAATCGTGGGCGAACCAATTCAAATATCCCACGGGCAGCATATAGCGTACCAATTCTCGCGTACTACTTGGCCAGAGATGAAGAAAAAACGCTATACCAAGCACGACCAGACTATACGTCCACACTTGCATGACATAGCGAATCAACTTTTGGATACAAAATCCGCTCTTGACTAAAAAATATCCGGAAATCAAAAGGAATCCATTGACTCCGATTTTTCCGCCGGAACCAAAAAGCAGCAGGAATATCTGATTTGGAAGAGTTCCCTCGGTGTAGGAAAATCCGCCATGCACGGAAAAGTGATGCGCCACAATCATCAGCATCAAAACGATGCGCAAGAGCTCAAAGTTACTCTGTCTGTCTGTCTGTCTGTCTGTCTGTCTGTCTGTCTGTCTGTCTGTCTGTCT
>CAVEYT010000220.1:0-2522 GCA_963619995.1 Acutalibacteraceae bacterium
AGAAAAGGATGCTTGGTACGACAGTGCCGGCTCCCCTAATGATTTAGATTAAGGAAGAAAGCCGCCGTCTTTGCGAGAGTTAGCGGCTTTTTCCTTGCTTAGTTTTTTAGAACCACGATGATAGACAGTAACATAATCATAAAAATGATAATCAGTTCCATGCTATCACCTCCCCTCAAAAATGGGGAGCATAGAATCGGCAGCCTATCTCTACCAGGCATCCTCGTGATGATAATACCAGATGAAACGAGAAAAAGCAAAACGGCAGACATGAGTTCTGCTGTTTTTGTTTGTAAATTTTTCCTAAAATCGAAGGGGATTTTACAAAGGCTTTACAAAGGGCGTGTACGATAAAAGAAATGTTTCGGAGCGGCCTGTTTTTGTAAATGCATTTCGGTGGCGGAAAAGGCGCGGGAGGATGGTATGTTCAGTCTGGTCAATAAGCACGAGGAATTTTTCGATTTTTTGGTGACGAACGCCGAATATTTCCATAAAGGCGCGTTGATGGCGCAAGAGCTCATGCACGATATTTCCAAGCTGGATCGCTACAGCAAGGATGTGCGGGAGCTGGAGCACGCGGCCGATCGCGTGACGCATGAAATCACGGCGAAGATGAAACAGGTCTTCATCACGCCAATCGATCGGGAAGATTTTTATCTTTTGACGAGCCATGTCGATAATTGCGTGGACGATATGAAGGACGTCGTTTTGTCATTGAAAATTTACCATGCGGGGCTGGCCGGTGAGGCGCCGAATCGGATGGCGGATATTTTGGTGGAAGCGTCGGCCGAGCTCGTCGTCATTTTCCGGCTCATGAAAGATTTGGTGCACAATGAGCGGGAGATTGCCGAGCGGGCGCAGCATATCAACGCATTGGAATCGGAGGCGGACCAGGTGTACCGCGATATGATTTCCGAGCTTTTCGACGGCAGTCACGACGTCTTGGAGATTATCCGTTGGAAAGAAATCATGGAAACGCTGGAAACGACGGTGGATCAGGCAGAGACCGTGAGCAATATCGTCAAAGAGGTGGTCATGAAATATGCCTGATTTATATCTCATCGGCGCCGTCATTGCGCTGGCTTTGATTTTCGATTTCATCAACGGCTTCCACGATACGGCCAACGCGATTGCGACGACGGTCGTCACGCGCGCTCTTTCGCCGACGGTCGCCATTGTCATGTCCGCCGTTTTGAATTTTGTGGGCGCGATGGTTTCGACCGGGGTCGCGAAAACAATCGGCGGGGAAATCGTGCGCTCGCCGTCCATGGTCGATTCGGTCGTTCTCTTAGCGGCTTTGACGGCGGCCATCATTTGGAATCTTTTCACGTGGTGGGTCGGGCTTCCGTCTTCCTCTTCCCACGCTTTGATCGGCGGCGTCCTGGGCGCGGTCGTCATTTCGTACGGGTTCGGCGCGATTGACGGACACGGCGTCCTGACGATTGCGGCGGGGCTCGTCTTCTCGCCGATTGCCGCGATGCTTTTCGGCTACGTTTTCATGACGGTGCTGTACATGATGCTCCGAAAGGTGAACCAGACGCGCGTCAATGCAGTGGCGAATAAAATCCAGATAGCGTCGGCGGCGCTCATGGCCTTTTCCCACGGCTCGAACGATGCGCAAAAATCCATGGGCATTATCACGCTCGCGATGCTCTCCGGCGGCTACATCACCGAGCTCGAAGTGCCGGATTTGGTGAAACTGGCCTGCGCGCTGGCGATGGCGACGGGGACGAGCGTCGGCGGCTGGAAAATCATCCGGACGGTGGGCAATAAAATCTTCCGCATGCAGCCGATTCACGGCTTGGCATCCGAACTCAATTCCGCGCTCACGATTTTCACCGCGACGATGCTCCACATGCCCGTTTCCACGACGCACGTGGTGACCGGCTCCGTCCTGGGCGTCGGCTGGGCGAAACGTTTCCACGCCGTCCATTGGAATGTCGCGTACCAAATGGTCTCGGCGTGGGTCATGACGATTCCCTGCACGGCGGCCGTCGGCGCGGGCGTGTATTTGCTCTTCTCGTATTTCCGGTAAACGGGGAAACGGAAGGAAATTTTCGGCGTCATCTTTTTTTCGCTTGCGACATATGATAAAATGGAAATACAAAGTAGTGAAGTAGGAGGTGTTTCTCATGTCCAAACATATCGTGACGGTCAATGAAGTGTCTTTGCAGGACACCATCAAGTTTGAAAGCTGCAGCGAATGCCAGACATCCTGCCAGTCCGCTTGCAAGACGAGCTGCACAGTCGGCAATCTGGTCTGCACGGAACAGGCCAAAAAAGAGGCGGAATAATTTCGGCCGCATAGGGCTGTGAGGAAACGTTTTTGCGTTTCCTCGCAGCTCTTTTTATGTAAAATCACGCGGCATTCGCCGCGAGATTTTGCTTCGCAAAATGTGTCTGACGGCGCGGGATTACGCGGGTTGCTTTTCCGCATTCGCCATTCGGCGATGATCACGCGGGGAGATTCCCCGCAGAACTCCTGTCGCGATCTACTTTCTTTCTTCCCCGTGGAAGAAAGA
>CAVEYT010000221.1:0-454 GCA_963619995.1 Acutalibacteraceae bacterium
ACGGGTCGCAGTGGCTTGTTTGGTATTTGGAATGGCGGGTGCGGGCTCCTTGCAGGCGGCGGAGGATTATACTTTGGCCGACGGCACGACGAAAACGATTTCCAATCAGGAAGTGAAGACCCTCCGCGTGATAAATGGTTCGAAATTGACCGCAACCAATTGGACGGTGACGGGCGGTGCTTATGCAATGGGTGATGAGAGTTTGATTGAATTTGAAAATAGTTATGTTTCCGGGGACAGCTTGTATGCGGGGCCGACATCGGAAACGGGGACCCCATCGGAGATAGCCGGAGTTTCCATCGAAGGCGGGACTGCTTCCGTGAAGACGTTGCGAGCGTTCCATAGTGATATTGCGGCGGCGAACGCAACGGTAGAAGCGAAGCGAGTAGAATTAGAAAGCTACGCCGGTTTAAATTTTGTTGGTGGCTCGCTGAAGGCAGATGTCGTTTCATTG
>CAVEYT010000221.1:464-2475 GCA_963619995.1 Acutalibacteraceae bacterium
CTGCCGGTTTGGATTTTTCTGGTGGCTCGCTGGAGGCAGAGGTTGTTTCATTGTCAGAAAGTTCCCGATTGTATTTGTATGATGGAGCTAATGTAACGATAGGGGATATGACAATACAAGACGGTACTATTGAAATGCAGAGCGGTTTACTTACGATGGGTTCGATTGTGTTGTCGGGAGAATCCAAGGCTTTCATCATGGGGAATGGCACATTGAACGCCGATTATGCCTTGCTGGAGGGGGGAAGTCAGTTGTCTTTGGGGGCCTCCGGTGGTAGCTTGCGTATGGTGACTAAGAAATTGACGCTCAGCGGGGATAGCGGCATTGAGCTTTTGGATGGCGCTTCTTATGAGATGCAGGGTGAGGAGAATGTGGTGAGCGGGAATGCGATGCTGACCATTCGGGATGGCAGTACCTTTTCTATGGCTGAAGGGGCGGCTCTCCATGTGGAAGCCGATGAGAATCGCAAGGTGAAGAATGTTGTCGATGCCGCAGAGAATGCCAATGTGGACGTCAGCAAAGGGACGCTGTATATTTCTAATGCAAAGACGGATGGGAATCCATATGATATTTCCACGGCCATCATGCGGACAGAAACAACACCGTTGGGAAATTTTGCCGAGGTGTACGGCGCGAGCCGTCGGGCTGTAGGGACAAAAATCGGGGAGTGGCAATACACATTCGCATCGAATATTTCGGAGATCGCCAAAGATTCGGCGATTCCGAATGTCTTGACGGCGGCGGATTCCTCGTCGGGCGCGTTTACGGATTTTATGGACAAAGCGTTTGGCGATGGGATGACGGATGCCGAGGGGCACAATGCCGTCGAGCATACGGCGTCGATGGCCGGGATGCTCGGCGTGGCGCATGGGACGTACAGTTTCGCTGAGGATATGAGTGCTCTCATCGCGGATCACGCCGGGAAGGAGCGCGGTATCTGGGCGACGTATGTGCATCAGGACCGGGGTGTCGACGGTTTCTCCGCCATCGGTCGCAAGGCGAAGTATGATATGAAATACAATGGCATTTTGCTCGGCGGTGATTTCCGGACGAAGGAAAATGCGCGCACCGGTTTCGCTTTCATGTATGCGGACGGCAGCCACACGGAAAAGGACGGCGTTTCCGGTAAAGCGGATACGAAATATTATGGACTCGACATCTATCATCATTTTCAAGCGGGCGGCGTTTCCTACAAGGCGGACGTCGGCTACATCAAGGGCGATTACGATCTGGAGCAGACGCAGCTCGGGACCACCAATAAAGGCGATGTGGGCGGAAACTCGTTCTTCGCCGGGATTCGCGCGGAAAAAGATTTCGCGTGCGGCACGGGGACGGTCACTCCGTATGCGGGACTTCGCTACTATCGCGTCCACACGGGCGATTTCACCGACGGCCTCGGCTTGAAACATGAAACGGGTACGGCAAATGTCTGGAGTCTGCCGCTCGGTGTCGAGTTCCGTCACGAGTCAAAGAACGGAGCCTGGACGGTGTCTCCTGTCGCAGAGCTCGGCTATCGGTTCATTCTGGGCGGGAAAGATGCGAATGAAACGGTGCGCTTCGGTACCGCTTCTGACAGCTACAGCGTCGACGTCGCCGAAAATTCGTTCTTGGCGCGCTTGGGCATCGAGGCTGAGAGCCCGGCGTGGAGTCTGGGCGGCGGCTATCGCTATCAAAAAGGCAGCAACAGCCGCGCGAATGAATGGTATCTGCAGGTGGGATATCGATTCTGATTGATAATGGAAACGAAAACGCCGCGGAGGATTTGCTCCCTCTTGCGGCGTTTTTTGCGTGTTGTTTTTTGGTTTTGGGAAACAAAGTGCTTGAGACGTCAGACGTTCAGAAGTCAGACGTCAGACGACTGCTCGGCTTTTTTGTCAGGCGCAAGACAGCTTGGAGCTTGGAGCCGGGAGCCGGGAGCGGAAAGCGGTGTCGCCTGCGGCGACGATTTTATAAAATGCGGCCAAAGGCCGCGTACTTATAAGCTCTCTTCGGGGGGGGGGCGACCTTCCGG
>CAVEYT010000222.1:0-2466 GCA_963619995.1 Acutalibacteraceae bacterium
GGTTATGCCTCTGCGAGGCATTCTATCTTCCGGCGCTCCGCGCCACCTTCTTTCAAAAGAAGGCTAAAGCGGAGGCGGCTCCGCCGCATTATAAAAAATGTCGCGGAGCGACACCTGTGCTCAATTCTCTTCACTCAATTCTCAATTCTTCCATGCTCCCGGCTGTCTTGCGTTTGAGGCCAAAAGTTGAGCAATCATCCGATGTCTGACGTCTGATCATCTGACGTCTCGGCCTCTATGAGGCGCCAAAAACTAACAGCTAACAGCTAAAGGCTAACAACTATCTTGCGCCTGAGGCCAAAAGCTGAGCAACTCTCATTTTTCCATTGTTTTCCTATTTTTCTTTTTCACTTCTCCTTGCCGTGAAAACGGCGCGAAAGGGATGGAGGTCTTCGGATTTCCATCCTTTTTTCGTGTGGAAAAGTTTTTGCCATCCGTGGCAAAAACTTTTGAAAATTGAAAGTTTTTGCCACGGATGACAAAAACTTTGATTTTTTAGAAAGTTTTTGCTACAATCAAATCATCGGAGGTGATATATATGATGAATTCGCATGTGCTTCGGCGGCGTGATTTATATTTGAAGCAATTGATTGGGTTTCAAGATACGGAACCGGTCAAGGTCGTGACCGGCATTCGTCGCTGCGGAAAGTCCAGTCTGCTGAAGTTGATGGTCCGACATCTGCGGGACACGGGGGTATCGCCGGAGCAAATCATCGAGATGAATTTTGAATCGTTTGATTTCCGAAATATGAGTGCCGGCGATTTGTATCGCTACGTGAAGGAACGCATCATCTCGGGGAAACGGATGTATTTATTCTTTGATGAATTGCAGCGGATAGAGGCTTGGGAGGACGCGGTCAATTCATTTCGGGTGGATTTTGATTGTGATATCTATGTCACAGGCTCCAATGCGCATCTTCTTTCTTCGGAGTATTCGACGTATCTTTCGGGACGTTGTGTCGAAATCAAAATGCTGCCGCTTTCATTTCGTGAGTTTCTTGATTTCCACGGATTTGAAATTCGGGAAACGAAGAGTGCGCTCGGCGGATTTCGGCGTGAGATTTTCGAATCGGACGGGGAGGCGTATGAAGTGCGGGACGCATTCGCCGCTTATATGCGGTTTGGTGGGATGCCCGGTATCGCCGATGTCGGTTTGGAGCAGGGGAAGGCATTGACGCTTTTGGATGGGATGTATTCGGCCGTCGTGATTCGGGATATTCTGGAAAGGGAAAAACGGAGAGGGCAAAGGCAAATCACGGATTCCACGCTGCTAAGGAACATCATTTTGTTTCTGGCGGACAATATCGGTTCCGCCGTTTCCGCGACGTCTATCGGAAATACATTGGTGAATGAAGGTCTCTTGGCCGACGGAAAGCGAAAAGGGGCGCCCGGTGTGCACACGGTGCAGGCGTATGTGAATGCGCTTTTGGAAAGTTATTTCTTTTATGAAATCAAGCGGTTTGATATCAAGGGGAAGGCGTATCTGCGGACGCTGGGGAAATATTATATCGTCGACATCGGGCTTCGCAATTATCTCTTGGGCTTTCGCGATAGGGACAGTGGGCACGCGCTCGAAAATGTCGTTTATTTTGAGCTTCTTCGCCGAGGCTACGATGTGGCGATCGGAAAGATAGGAAACGCGGAGATTGATTTCATTGCGACGTCTGCGGAGGAGAAAAAGTATATCCAGGTGACGGAGTCCATGATGAGTGAGGATGTACGGAAACGGGAGCTGGCACCGCTGCAAAGCATTCACGACAATTACGAGAAAACGGTATTGTCTCTCGCGCCGGGCTTGGACAGTTCTTATGACGGGATTCGCTCTGAAAATCTTATCGACTGGTTGCTGGGGGAGGAAGAGCAGAATTGAGAATTGAGGGGCTGGGCCGTTTCGTGTTTTGCTTTTGCGGCGTTTGAGATGAAGACGTCAGACGTCAGAAGTCAGAAGTCAGACTTAAAAGGTATCGCCTTGTGCAAACGAACAGGAGCCTTAGGAACGTAGTGACGCGAGGCGACTGTGAGTGCCATGCAAAGCTCGGCGATGAATTTCGCATTCGCGTCCCATCTTAAGATCAGAATTGAGAATTGAGGGGCATGGCTGATTCTTGTTTTGCTCTTGCGGCGTTTTCGCTAAAAACTCTCTGCTGATAGAATTGAGGAAAAGCAGTGGCGGCCGGTTGAAGAGGACTTTATCTTCACATGGAGAGACCATCATCCGCCCCTACGGGGCACTGGCGACCGTCCACCGGAAGGTCGCCTCCCGAAGAAGGCTAAATCGGAGGCGGCTCCGCCACATTTATAAAAAATGTCGCGGAGCGACACCGCTAAAGTCTGATGTCTGACGTCTGACCGTCTGACGTCTCGATCTCTATGAGCCGCCAAAAACTAATAGCTAACAGCTAAAGGCTAACAACTATCTTGCGCCTGCCGAAAAAGCCGAGAATGCACCACGCCGGCCTCTCATCT
>CAVEYT010000223.1:0-2429 GCA_963619995.1 Acutalibacteraceae bacterium
ATTCTCTTCACTCAATTCTCAATTCTTTCTCTTTGAGGCGCGGACCTTTGTGCTCTCTATGATTTACGAACATAGAGATAAAGTTGTAATGCATCGCTATCGCTACGCTCAGCGATGAGAGGCGTCGCCTTGTGCAAACAAACCGGAGCCTTAGGAACGCAGTGACGCGAGGCGACTGTGAGTGCCATGCAAAGCTCGGCGACGATTATTAAATTGCGTGAAGCGCGCCGCTTCCTCAATTCTTTCTTGCAAAAGTAAGAATCGCAAACGCCACAAAAGTAAAAACGGAATTAGTCGTGCCCCTCAATTCTCAATTCTGCTTTTAAGGCACGGTAAACGGATAACGGACAACGGACGATGACGATAAAGGAGAGCACGCAAAAAGGACCGAAGAGAAAATTTCTTCGGTCCTTTTTGTGTGCCTATCAGAAAATGATTTCAATCCTTCTCAGCCGTCGTTTCCTTCGGCGCCGCATCGCGCTTGGCCAAAGTCTTGGCGACGGTTTCCGCGAGGCGGTCGACGATGGCGCTTTCTTCGGAGATGACGTAGTCGACGCCGGCGGCTTTGAGGATATCGGCATCTTGCAGGAAGCGCGTCCGGGCGAAAATGATGATGTCCGGATTGAGATTTTTCGCGGCCATCGCAGCCAACGCGGCCGGCTCGGTGGCCGGGACGGTGATGATGAAATACGGGGCGCGCTCGATGCCGGCGGCTTTCAAAATTTCCGTTTTGGTGATGTCGCCGTAGACCGCGTCGATGCCTTTGGCCTCCAGCGCGCTGACGGTGTCGATATTCATCTCGAGGATGACGGGGGAAAGACCGGCGGCGGTGACGCTTTCGGCGGCAGCTTGGCCGGTGGGGCCGTAGCCGGCGATGATGGCAAATGTTTCCCCTTCTTGCGCCGTTTCCATGAAATCGGTCGTCGATTTGGAAATTTTCGCCGTTTTCTTCTCCGCCCGATGGTTCAGGAAATGCCAGAGCCCCGGGTGCGTGCGGGCGAGCGCCACCATGTGCGGGACGGCTTTCATGCAGAAGGGGTTCACGGCGATGGAAACGAGGGCGCAGGCGATGAGGACGCTGTAAATGTTTTCGGAAATCAGATTCATTCCGAGGCCCGTCTGCGCCAAGATGAAGGAAAATTCACCGATTTGGGAGAGCCCGGCAGCAATCGTGAATGCCGTTTCCGCCGTGCATCCCAGAAGGGAAACGATGCCAATCGCGATGAGCGGTTTCACGAGGAGGACGATCAGGAGCGCCAAAATGATAATGACGGGCTGCTCGATGAGAAAGGCCGGGCGGAACAGCATGCCGACGGAGAGGAAAAACAGGACGGCAAAGGCGTCGCGGAGCGGAATGAGCTCGGCCGCGGCCTGGTGACTGACTTTGCTTTTGCCGACGACCATGCCGCCCAGGAAGGCGCCGAGCGCAAAGGAGGCATCGAAGACGTAAGCGGCAAAGAGTGCGGTCAGAAACGCGGCGGAGAGGACGGTCAGCGTGAAGAGTTCATGGGAGCGTGTGCGCAGAATTCGTTTCAAAAGCCAGGGGACGACGCGACCGCCGACGACCATGACGAGAATCCAAAGCAGGATGAGTTTCAAAATGGCCATGCCGATCGCCGTGAGAATGGTCAGGAAGGAAATGGAATCTCCGGCGGCAAGCGCGGGGCCGATCGACGGCAGGAGGACGAGCATGAGGACGGTGAAAATATCCTCCACGACGAGCCAACCGACGGCGACGGTGCCGGCGTAGGTATTGAGGCGCCCGGCGTCCGTCAGCACGCGAAGCAGGACGACGGTACTGGCGACGGAAAGTCCCAGCCCCAAGAAAACGCCTTCGACGAGGGAGTAGCCGTCCATCATGGAAACGAGAATGCCAAATGTCGCCGCGCCCACACTTTGCGCAATGGCGCCGGGGATGGCGATGCCTTTGACGGACATGAGGTCTTCCGTATTGAAATGGAGGCCGACGCCGAACATCAAGAGAATGATGCCGGCTTCGGAAAGATTATTGGCCAATTCGGCGTCCGCGACGAAGCCCGGCGTCAGAGGGCCGATCAAAAAACCGGCGGCCAGGTAGCCGACAATGACGGAGAGGCGCAGCTTTTGGGCCAAATACCCGAAAAGCAGCGCGATACCGAAGCCGACGGCCATGGTTTCCAAAAGAACGTAGGTACTGTGCATGGGGACTCCTATCGTGGGTGATGTCCGTCATCCGCGTGGAATGTGGACTGTTATCCGTTATCCGTTATCCGTATAACCGTATAACCGTGGACCGTGCGTGTTTGGCTTTTGGTTTCTGCGGGAGGGGAAACGAACGTTTTTATGTAAAATCACGCGGGGTGATTCCCCGCAGAACTCCTGTCGTTTTTCATTCTCTTTCTTCCCCGTGGAAGAAAGAGAACGAAACAAGAGAAAGAAGACGCCGCCAG
>CAVEYT010000224.1:0-2417 GCA_963619995.1 Acutalibacteraceae bacterium
TCACGAATCCCAGAGATTTTGCGCACAATCGTCACGGCCATGTCGATGACACGCTCTGCGGCGGCGGCGCGGGGATGCTCATGCAATGCGGCCCGCTCTTTGAGGCGTGCGAGGCGGTACTGCCGGAGAAAACGCCGAAAAGTCGCGTGATTCTCCTTTCGCCGGCCGGTGTGCCTTTTACGCAGGAAAAAGCAAAAGAGCTGTATCGCGCGTATGATCGGCTCGTGCTCATTTGCGGCCATTACGAGGGCGTAGATGCCCGCGTCGAGGCGCATTTGGCCGACGAACTCATTTCGATTGGCGATTACGTCCTGACCGGCGGCGAGCTGGGCGCGATGGTCGTCATTGACGCCGTGGCGCGCATGGTGCCAGGCGTCCTGGGCGACGCGGCGAGCGCTGCCTGCGATTCCTTTTCCGAGCCGCTTCTGGAAGGCCCGCAATACACGAAACCGGCGAAATATCGCGATTGGGACGTCCCGGACATCCTACTCTCCGGCGACCACGCGAAAATCGCCCGGTGGAGACGAAAAGAATCCCTCCGCCGCACGATGAAACAGCGCCCGGACCTGATGAAACGTTTCCACCCGACGCCGGAGGATAAAAAGCTGATCGCGGAAATTGAGGAAGAGAGCGACTAAGGTGTGCTCAGCTTTGGGCGTCACATAGAGATTAAGACATCAGACAATCAGACGTCAGACATCAGACTGTCAGGCGCATGCTTGACTTCATTCGCGCATAGAGATGGGAAGACATCGAGACGCTCGCTTTGCGGTCAATTGTAGAAATGCCAAATGACGGGGCGCCCAAGGCGCCATATAAAAAATCGTCGCCACAAGGCGACACCGCTAAAGTCTGACGTCTGATCGTCTGATGTCTGACGTCTCGATCTCCTTGTGAATCCCAGATTCTACTCCTGTTTTTGAAAAGAGACACGCTATGGCGAAATGCTATGTGGGGCTCATTCATTACCCCATTTACAACAAACACATGGACGTCATCACCACGGCGCTCACCAATTACGACATTCACGATATCGCGAGGAGCGCCAAGACGTATGACGTTTCCTCGTATTTCATCATTCATCCCGTCGAATCCCAGCGGCATATGGCCTCGCTCATCATGGAGCACTGGAAGACGGGCGCCGGCAGCCGCTACAATGCGAATCGCCGCGAAGCTTTCGAGTCGACCGTGCTCGTTTCCGATTTGGCGGAGGCCGTTTCCCAAATCGAGACGGAAACGGGGAAGAAACCACTCATCGTCACGACCGACGCGCGCGTCTATCCGAATACCGTCAGCTACGCGGCCATGCGCCGAAAAATCAAAGAGGGAGACGACCCCGTCTTGCTTCTTTTCGGCACCGGCTACGGCATGACCAAGGAAATGATGAAACAATTCGATTACATATTGGAACCCATTTACGGTTGCGGCAGCTACAATCACCTCTGCGTCAGGAGCGCCGTTTCCATTATTCTCGATCGCCTGCTCGGAGAAGCGTGGTGGGAGAGGAAGGAGGATTAAATGTCCGGACATTCCAAGTGGGAAAATATCAAGCGCACGAAAGGCAAAATGGACGCCATCCGCGCGAAGATCACCACGAAAATTTCAAAAGAAATCACCATTGCGGCTCGCATGGGCGGCGGCGATCCCGTCGGAAACATGCGCCTCAAGCTCGCGCTCATGAAGGCGCGGCAGAATAACGTCCCGAAAGACAATATTCAGCGTGCGATCGCCAAAGGCGTCGGCGGTGCGGGCGGCGCGGGGCTCGACGAAGTCACGTACGAAGGCTACGGCCCGTCCGGCACGGCCATCATCGTCGAAGCCAGCACGGACAATCGAAACCGCATGGCGGCCGACATCCGTCACGCCTTCACCCATCACGGCGGAAACCTCGGCGCGACGGGCTGCGTGTCCTGGATGTTTAAGAAAAAAGGCTCCATCATCGTCGCCAAGGACGCGGCCGACGAAGACACGCTCATGATGATCGCGCTCGATGCGGGCGCGGAAGACGTCGCCGTCAATGACGACAATTACGAGATCACGACCGGTCCGGAAGAATTCATGACCGTCTCCGACGCGCTGGAACAAGCCGGCATCGCCGTCACGGCCAGTGAGCTCGGCATGGTCCCGGACACGACCGTCGCACTCTCGGGAGACGCCGCCAAAGTCATGCAGCGCCTCACGGACGAGCTCGAAGAGATGGACGACGTGCAGGAAGTCTACACGAACGCGGAGTATCCGGAAGAGGAATAAGGAAACAGAAAAGAGCTGCGGGAAAATGATGTCACATTTTCTCGCAGCTCTTTTGTATTGAAATATTTATCGATTCGTCACCGTTTCCGGATACAAATCGTGCCAAAGGAGACGTTTCTTCGCCGCTTCCTCCCATTCCGTTCCCGGTTTCCCGTAATTGGCGAAAG
>CAVEYT010000225.1:0-2417 GCA_963619995.1 Acutalibacteraceae bacterium
TCAAAACTAACAGCTAAAAGCTAATAGCTAATAACTGTCTCGGGCGTGACACAAGATGTCCGGCATGCGCCTGACAGTCTGACGTCTGATCGTCTGACGTCTCAAGCACTTTGTGTAATCAAAGTTTCCCTTCCCCACGAAAAAGAGACAGACAAAAAAGTCTGCCTCTTTCCCTGTCGTTTCGACGTTGGAGAAGTATAAGAAAGACGAAGAAGGCAAAAAATATTCTCTTCTGCCTCTTCGACACTTTCTTCCAAAAAGATTTACAGCGCCGCCGTTTTCGCAACGGTGGCACTCAGGCCCGCGTGCTGCATCAGCGCCGCGACCTGCGCCTTGAGTTCATGAATTTCCTGGGCTTGCGCCGCAATTTCCTTTTGCTGCGACGCGATTTGATTCGCTTGCGCGGCGATGAGCGACTCGTGTCTTGCGTCCGTCGCTTCCAGCGCATCCACTCTTGCGACCAGCTCCACCGCATTCCGATACGCCCCGGCATTTTTGCCGCGACTTCCCAGCTTGAAGGAAACGCCCGCATTCATCATCGGGTCTCCGTTTCCGACCGTGCTGCTAAAAGACACCGTCGTATCCGCATTCGGCTTGAAGAAAGCGCCGATCGCTCCGGCGTTGGCATTCTTGTAATGCCCGTAGCCGACCGCGAAGCTCCACTTGTCATTCGGATCAAAAGTCTCCGGCCGAAGCGCTGCGAGGGCCGCCGCACCCGCACCGACTTTGTTGATGTCATTTGTCAGCTCGTCGGTCCGATTGTTCATATCTTTCAGCGCGTCGTACACCGTGCCGCCCGTCACAAGACCCGTATTTCCACTCTCGACCTTCCCGTCCTTCTTCACGGCAAGGCCGCTGTCATTCACCGTGAGATCCGTCGCATCGTATTTGACGGAAAACTCATTGCTATCGGAAAGCGCAATCGTTTTCCCATCGCCTTTATAAATGACGCCCGACCCTTCGATGGCGATACTGAACGCATCCTCTCCCTTGCCATTCATGAAATGCAGCTTCCCGAAGGTCGAATCGTAACGTCCGTCCGTTATCATCGAGTCGTACACCGTACCGCCCGTCACGATCCCGGCGTTGTCCTTTGCGACCGCTCCGTCCGTTTTTACGGAAATCACATTCTTTTCCGAGATGCTGATGGTCTTGTTGTCGCCCGTGTACGACTCGCCACCGCCGCCGCTCGTTCCGACTTTAATCTTGAATGCCGTCCCGCCGTTGTTCGTAAGCACCGTGACAATCCCATCGCTGTCGGCTGTGTAGGGCGTGTACGTCGTGTTCGTCGTTTGGCTTTCGCCCTCACCGCTTGTCGTCGTCACCGCCTGCGCATTAACCAACTGCCCATACGTCGCCGCGTCCGTATTCGCCGCTCCATCCGTTACGTTCACAATTTTCCGCGTGAACGGCGCAATTGTAATCTCGTAATCTTTATACTCAGTTGCATTCCCCACGGAAACAGTATCTTCTTCCGTCACTATAGATTCTGCACCAAGCGCGACAGAACGTGTAGCCGTGTCCGTGACCACCCTCGCTCTTCGGCCAACCGCGACACCTTCCTCTGCCTCTACTTCTGACCAATATCCGAGAGCTATTGCATAATTTTTTAATGTACACACAGAAATCCCAATGCCAATAGACTGGTCCCCCCAAATTAAATTTCTTTCGCCAATCGCAATAGATTCATTACTAAGTGCTTGAGCGCCAAATCCCAATGCCACGGATGCATCATTTTTTGTCTTTGCACTGTTACCGATAGCTACGCCTGAATTCGATTCTGCATCATCCCCAATTGCTATCGTCTGTGACACGGTTGTCACGGCTCTTCTCCCTATTGATATAGACCACTCCGCGGCAGACGCGTTTACTCCCATTGCCAAGCCACCGGTTGTTGTCGCCGCATGCCCTATGGCAATCCCGCCCTGAGACGTCGCATTACAACCAATGGCAATAGCAGAATGATCTAAAGTGGATTCCGCGAAAGTCTTCGCCCCGGCTCCAATCGCAACGCCATGCTCAGAACTCGCACCAACCCCCATGGCTATCGCATGCTCATTCGTCGCGCTTGCTCTCGACCCGACAGCCGTCCCGCCATTCTCTGCTTTCGCTGCATCCCCGACCGCCGTCGACTTGCCCTTTTCTCCATCCGTAGCGCTGGCGCCTTGCGTATTTGACTCCGTCCCACTCACCGCCGTCGCCGCGTGAATCACCGTCGGCGCCACCGAAAGCCCCGAAGCCAAAATCACCGCCGCCGAAAGCGCCCATTTCTTGTTCCATTTCTGATTCATAACAACTTCTCCTTTTATCCAATAAAGAAAACAGCATCCGTTCCGACTCCCCAACCAATTCCCAAAGAAGGCGACTCGAAACGTAATGCGCGGATTATAAGGCACCCCCCCCTATTTTGTCAAGTG
>CAVEYT010000226.1:0-2413 GCA_963619995.1 Acutalibacteraceae bacterium
AGAATTGAGGAAGAGCATGTGGCGGCCTTCGGCCGCATTATAAAAATCGTCGCCGGAGGCGACACCTGTGCTCAATTCTCAATTCTCAAATCTCAATTCTTTTTTGGAGGCAGAATTGAGAATTGAGGGGGAAAGCGGAGCGCTTCGCGCATTTTATAAAAAAACGTCGCCGAGCTTTGCATGGCACTCACGGTCGCCTCGCGTCACTTCGTTCCTAAGGCTCCTGTTCGTTTGCACAAGGCGACACCTGTGCTCAATTCTCAATTCTCAAATCTCAATTCTTTCTCGCAAAAGTAAGAAGCTCTATGGGCCGCCCAAAGCCGAGCACGCCATACGCCGCCCCTCCCCTTGACACCCCTTTTCGATTTACATATACTTGACGAGAAACTTTCATTGATGGAGGACAGAAAATGACTGTACATATCGCGCCGGAAATCTTTTCGCGGTTTCCGGATTTGGAAGTCGGGCTCGTTTTTGTGCGCGGGCTGGACAATTTGGGGACGGATCGCGAGATCGAGGCGTATTTTCGGCATGTGCTGCTGGAAGCGGGATTGCTTTTGAAATTGAAACCGGTCGAAAAAGATCCCTCGATTTTGCTTTTGCGCGAGAAACTGTCGCAGATGGGCGCGGCGGGGGCCGCCTCCTCCGTCGAAGCGCTCCTGTCGGAATTTGCGGCCGGCATCGAGCGCGAAAAGACGGCGGACGAGACCTTTGCGCCGGGAAAGACCGTCGGCCTCATCGGCCTTTCGGCCCTTTCGCGGGAAACGCCCGTCATGGATTTGGTGCGCGCGGCCTCTCTGGAAGCGCGTCTGCCCGTCTTGGCCTTCGACATGGGGGCGCAAGAAGAAATTTCCCTTCGCGAAGCGCGGGCCGGGGATTCGTTTCCGGCGGATGGAAAAGAAGAAACGATTCCGACGGGAGAGCCGGTGTGGGCGATGGGAGACGCCGTTTCCGCGCGCCACCTTTTCGGCACGCAGGGGGCAGCGGGCCGCGTGACGGGCGAGACGAGAAATCTGCTGCTCGCCGTCCCGTGCTTTGCCGCCAGCCGTCGCCGCGCCATGTCCGTCCGCAATGAACTCGCGCGTCGCCTCTTGGATTCCTTCGGCCGCGACACCGAGACCGGGTGGCTTTCGGCCGACGCTGCGGCATTTGTTTCCGGGAAATAAAACATCATGAGATACGTCGCCATCGATTTTGAAACGGCCAATCCCGCAAGGGCCAGTGCGTGCGCGCTCGGCATCGTCGCCTCGGACGGCACGGCCCTCACGGAGAGCTGGTATCGCCTCATTCATCCGCCGGAAATGCGTTTCGATCCGAATTGCGTCCGCGTGAATCACATCACGCCCGACATGGTGGAAAATGAGCCGGAATTTCCCGCGTTTTACGAAGAAATATCCGCCCTCTTGGACGGCGCGGTCGTCTTCGCGCACAATGCCGGCTTCGACATGGCGGTCCTCTCCGCGATGCTGGAATACTACGCATTAAAAAAGCCGCGTTTCCGCTACGGCTGCACGGTGAAACTCTCCCGCGCCCTCTGGCCGAACATGACGAATCACAAACTGAATACGGTCGCGGGAAATCTCGGCTTTGAATTTCAGCACCACCAAGCCCTGGCCGACGCGGCGGCATGCGAATACATCGTCCGCTGCGCGCTGCGGGAGACGGGGGCGCCGGACGCGGAGACGATGATGAGACTGTGTCGGCAGAGTCTGTCGGATTTTGCCGGTAAATGAAATAGAATTGAGAATTGAGAATGGAGGGGCGCGGCGATGGCGCTTCTTTTCTTTTGCGGCAGACGCAAGATAGTTATTAGTTATTAGCTGTTAGCTATTAGTTTTTTGGCGTCTCATAGAGCTTGAGACGTCAGACATCAGACGTCAGACGTCAGACCGCGATTGGCTTTTCTGCTCAGGCGCGAGATAGCTTGGAGCTTGAAGCCGGGAGCCGGGAGCATGTATTCTGCTTTGGTCGTCAGACGCAAGATAGTTATTAGCTATTAGTTATTAGCTGTTAGTTTTTTGCGTCTCATAGAGCTTGAGACGTCAGACATCAGACATCAGACGTCAGACCGCGATTGGCTTTTCTGCTCAGGCGCAAGATAGCTTGGAGCCGGGAGCCGCTATCCGTTATCCGTGGACCGTGGACCGGGCGTGAATACCTACGGGAGTCATCGGATGTGAAGAGCGGTAAACGGTAAACAGAAGACGGATAACGGTTTTGGCGTCAGGCGTAAAAGTTAGCAGTTAGTAGTGAGCAGTGAGCAGTGCAGGTGCCCGCCGGCGACATTTTATAAAATGCGCCGGAGGCGCTTCCTATTAGCCCTCTTCAGGAAGAGGGTGGCGCGAAGCGCCGGGTGATGGTGCACTTGTCAATATATTTTGGACACAAAAATGAAAATAATGGACACGAAATG
>CAVEYT010000227.1:0-2352 GCA_963619995.1 Acutalibacteraceae bacterium
ATTTGTGATATAATACCCATGTATATTTATTTTTATATCACTTTCAAGAATG
This sequence comes from Acutalibacteraceae bacterium, assembly GCA_963619995.1. Taxonomy (GTDB): domain Bacteria; phylum Bacillota; class Negativicutes; order Veillonellales; family Dialisteraceae; genus UBA1822. Next base: position 53 of record CAVEYT010000227.1, read on the forward strand.
AAGGGAAAGTCTGATGGGATACAAGGGACGGAAGAAATTAAAGCCGGGCGAGGCTTGGATTCAAAAGAGACCCTCGAAGTGGAAGAAAGCATTTCAAATGGTGCTGATTCTTTTGGCCATTATTTTCTGCGGGACGGTGGGCGGTTGCCTCTTTGCGACGTGGAGCGGGATGCCCGATGTGTCGCAGACGATGACGCCGGATACGTCCTCGCAAATTTTCGACCGGAAGGGACGCCTCATCACGACGGTCCACGCCGAGCAGGATCGCTTGCCTGTCGATATTTCCGTCGTGCCAAAGAATTTGCAGAATGCCTTTATCGCGGCCGAAGACGTCCGTTTCTATGAACACGGCGGCATCGATCCGCGCGGTATTATGCGCGCCGCCGTCAGCAATCTTCTCCACGGCAACGCGACGGGGCAGGGCGGCTCGACGATTACGCAGCAGCTCGCGCGAAACGCGTTTCTCACGCAGGAGCAGACGATTCGCCGCAAGGTGCTCGAAGTCATTTTGGCGCTGGAAATCGAAAGCAAATACACGAAGGACGAGATCCTGCAGATGTACATGAATCAGATTTATTTCGGCCAAGGTTGCTACGGCGTGCAGACGGCATCGAATGTGTATTTCGGAAAAGACGTGCAGGAGCTGAATTTGGCCCAATGTGCGCTACTGGCCGGTCTGCCGAACAGTCCGAATTATTATTCGCCTTTCCGCAGTGTGGAAGCGGCAAAATACCGCCAGGGCATCGTGCTCGACCAGATGGCCAAATACGGCTACATCACGGAGGCCGAGGCGGCCGCCGCCAAGGAAGCGGATCTGGAGCTGGCCAAGCCCGACGCGGCGGAGACGAATCGTCCGGCCTCGTATTTCATTTCCTACATCATTCAGCTTTTGGCCGATAAATACGGCGCGGAAACGGTCTACAAGGAAGGGCTCCGCGTCTACACCACGCTCGATTTGGATATGCAAAAGGCGGCGGAAGCGGCGCTGCGCAATGATTTGCCGGAAGGCGTCAAGGACGGAAACGGCATTCTGCAGCCGCAGGGCGCGCTTCTCTCCATGGAAGCCAAGACGGGCAAGATCCTGGCCATGGTCGGCGGGCGCGGCGACGATCATTTCAATCGCGCCGTACAAATGACGCGGCAGCCGGGCTCGTCCTTCAAGCCGTTCACCTATGTGACGGCGCTGGCAAACGGGCGTTCGTCGGCGACATCGCTCTCGAATACGGCCAAAGAATTTGCGGCCGGCTGGACACCGCAAAATTACGATCGCACGCAAAGCGGCGCGGTGACGCTCCATGATGCGCTCGTCCATTCGCTCAACATCCCGACGGTCAATTTGGCCAATGACGTCGGGATCGGAAAAGTGATAGAAACGGCGAAAGCTTGCGGGATTTCCACTCTCGTCACGGAGGGAGAATATTCCGATACGAATCTGTCGGCGGCCCTCGGCGGGCTCACGTACGGCGTCAGCGTCTGGGACATGACGAAAGCGTACGGCGTCTTTGCCAACGACGGGAAACTGGTGGAGCCTTTCGCCATTTTGAAAGTCGAAGATCGAAACGGGACGGTGCTCGAAGATCACGAGACGCCGGAGCCCGGCCGCCAAGTGCTGGAAGTCGAAGCCGTCCAAGAGCTGAACAGCATTCTCCAAGATGCCATCAGCTACGGGACGGGCGGCGGCGCGTATATCGGACGCCCCATGGCCGGCAAGACCGGCACGACGGACAATGAGCACGACGCGTGGTTCGTCGGATACACGCCGGATGTCGTCACGGCCGTCTGGATCGGGGACGATTCGGGAAGCGACGTCGGCTACACGGGCGGCACGATTCCGGCCTCCATTTGGCGCGATTACATGAGCGAAGCCGTCGCGGATATGCCGGTCACGAGTTTCGCCATGTCCGAATCGACAAGAAACCGCATCGCCGCAGCCCAGGCCGAAGCCGCCAAAAAGGCCGCGGAAGAAAAGAAAAAAGAAGAAGAAAAGAAGAAAAAAGAAGCGGTGGAGAAGGTCAAGAAAGAAGCCCAAGAAACCGGCACCAAGCTTCTCAATCGCATCAAAGGAAATCTCAAGAACGAGTCCGCCGCGGAAGCCCCTAAAAAGGCATCCTGATTGGGCCGCTATCCGCTGTCCGTTTACCGTTTACCGTTCGTCACATCTCATGAAAGACAAAAGTCAAACACGCACGGTTCACGGTTACGCGGTCCACGGTCCACGGTCCACGGTTATACGGTCCGCGGTTATACGGATAACGGATAACAGTCCACATTCCACGCGGATGACGGACATCACCCACGAT
>CAVEYT010000228.1:0-2351 GCA_963619995.1 Acutalibacteraceae bacterium
TGTGACGGCGGGGTATCAGGATACGGACGCGGTCAATTTCTCCCAGATCAAGACGGAGAAACCGACGTATACCACTGGCTCGACTTCATATATCGAATCCAGTCTGAGTGAGGATCCGGAAACCCATGTAGTGTCGCTGAACGCAAAGGGGACGGTCGGCAAGAATCTCGCGGCTCTCGATGCGAAGATGGTCGCGACGCAGTCAACTAGTGTCAATACGGTCGATTTGGGTGATACCAACAACAAGATCGTTTCCAATGACGGCACGACGCTCGCGACGTTCAAAAAAGGAACGCTGGCAGATGGGACGGATTTGGGTGCGACGGATTTCGTGACGAATGGTGACGTGTACGCAGCGATTGCGGCGCGTGCGCAGAAGATTTCCCTTTCTACGGATGCACGTGAAGGTAAGGTAAATAATAAAGATGTCGCTGGGAATACGCTGGTCAGCAATGATGGGGATGTGCTCGCGACGTTTGAAAGTGAAAAGCCGAAGTCTTTGGACGGCAAGAAATTCGTCACGAGCGGTGATGTCTTTGCGGCTGATGTGAAGTCGGGGCAGATTGTGAGCCTCAATCCGAAAGAGGGAAAGGAGACGATAACAAACCAAAATAATGAACCGGTCAAACTCAAGCAAAACACCATTTACAGCAACAATGGGGATGTACTTGTGACGTTCCAAAGCGCGAAGCCGGGAGATGGAGAGAAGCCTTTGGAGGCGACGGATTTCGTGACAAATGGCGCCGTGTATTCGGACGACATGAAAAAAGGTCAGACGGTGACGCTGTCGACAGATACACGCGATACTGTGAATGAAAAGGAAATCAAGGGAAACGAGCTTGCGACGAATGAGGGCATTGTGCTCGCGAGATTTACACCTGCGACGTACAATGAAGGCGACCCGGGATTTGTTTCCGGCGGTTTGCTCTGGAGCCATTCGATCAGGAAGGGACAGACACCTTCCTTTAAAGATACTACAGAGCCAGCAGTGGATGAAGAGGGAGAAGAGGCAGAAGATACGCGTACAAATGTCATCCGTGATAATGATGGAAATGCCCTTGTGACTTTCACGGAAGGCGTGGTGGCCATCAAGGATGGTCCCAAAGGCGCGAAGAATGAGGATGCGAATTTTGTTTCCGCGAAAAATGCGTATGCCAATGACGTGGCGTATGCGCAGACCTTCACTTTGGACGGGAACAATGTGAGCGGTAGTTTTGTGACCAATGCCGGTGCTACGGTGGGTACGGTCACTATCAAGAGAGGCTCGGTCGCGGCAAACAATTTCGGATTCGTGACGGGCGACGATGTGTGGAAAGCGATTGCGAAGTACAACCAGACGATTGATTTCTCGAAAGCCGATACAAGCACGACGGGCGGTAATACCGATACGAGCGGTGGTGAAACCGATACGACCGGCGGTGATTCCGGCACAACGGGTGAAGACTCCGGCACGACCGGTGAAGATTCCGGTACGACCGGTGAAGATTCCGGCACGACCGGTGAAGATTCCGGCACGACGGGTGAAGACTCCGGTACGACGGGTGAAGATTCCGGTACGACCGGTGAGGACTCCGGTTCCGATGACTCTGGTTCCGGCGATCAGGGTGGCTCCGACTCCGGTGATGCAGGCAATCCTGACTCCGGTGATTCGGGAGACTCGGGAGACTCCGGCGAAACGACGGAACAATTCTCGAATAAGATTTATGCCAATGACGGCACCGTCATTGCGACATTCAAGCAAGCGAAAATCGAAAAGGGTGACACCGGCTTTGCGACGGGCGGCCAGGTTTACGGACAGGCGCTCGAAGAAAATCAGACCGTTTCCTTTGATGAGACCAATGCGCCGGGAGAAGGCGAAACGGATACGCGTACGAATATCATCAAGAACAATGCCGGCGATACACTCGTGACGTTCACGAAAGCGGAAGTCGAAAAGGGTGATACCGGTTTTGCGACGGGCGGCCAGGTCTGGAGCAATGCCATCAAAGAGCAGGAAATTTCCTTTGAAGAAGGGAAGAATGCGATCCAGAACAATGCCGGAAAGAATCTTGTCACGTTCAAATCCGGCGAGGCGAAGGAAAACGATAAGGGATTTGTTTCCGGTGACGCCGCTTGGAAGGGCGACGTGAAGAAGGATACGCTGAAGCTCGAATCCGGCAAAGATGCGGTGATCCAAAACAACAAGGATGAGACACTTGTGACTATCAAGCACGGCACGGTCGAAGAAGGCAATACAGGATTCGTTTCCGGCGGCGATGTCTATGAGAACACCAAGAATATCAAGGCGGATATCAGCAAAGATATCGAAACCGTGAAGACGGAAGTCAAGGAGAATTTCGAAAAGGTCAATA
>CAVEYT010000229.1:0-2351 GCA_963619995.1 Acutalibacteraceae bacterium
AGCGTCATTATACCCCACGGGCAAATACGTCGCCTCGATATTTTGCTTTTGCAAATACGCCACATCGCCGTGCTCAAAGACGTAAATGCGGCGGAAGTTTTTGAGATAGGCATGCCCCTCGTTTTCTTCGGCTCGCCCCGCAATCCCATCGACGAACCAGCATATCGTCGGCACAGACCGTCCGATTTCTTTGACCTCTTCCGGCGTCAAAATATCTTTGGGCGTATTCACAAACAGCACCATGTCCGGACGAAAATCTTGCAAAAGATGATGAAACTTGTCCTGCACGGACTGCAAATACTTTCGCTTCCCGCCATGAAAACCCATCTCATCGAGCTTCTTTTCCCCATAGGAACACACTTGCCGATAGGAATCCGAAGGGACGAACGCCACCTCGCAACCCAAAGACTCTAAGATTTTCCGCACGTGCAAAATTTGCTCGTTTCCGGAAAATACACTCAATACGACTCTCATCTGTCTCCCCGCATTCCTCAGACGCTCGCTTTCCGCTTTGCCGCCGTTTCCTCCAAAAGCGTCTCCCATGCATCCCAAATCTTCTCCGGCGCATACGCCGCCATCGAGACGCGCGCCGCTTGCCCCATCCGAATCCGCAGCGCCCGATCCGCCATCAATGTCCGGAGCTTCTCGCGGAAATCCTCCACGCCGTCTTCGCACAGATACCCGTCGATGCCGTCGTGAATCAGCTCATTGACCCCGCCGCAATTTCGATACCCAATCGCCGGAAGCCCCATACTCATCCCTTCCGCCAAAGACATCCCAAATCCTTCATACGCAGACGGAAACGCAAAAATATCTCCCTCTTGCAAGACAGACGCCACGTCCTCCGTGACCCCTTTCAAAAAAACTTGCTTCTCCAAATGGTGCTTCCGGATGAGCATCTGCAACTCTTTGTAATACAGCTTTCCATCCACGTCGCCCCAAAGCTCGACCGTCCACGACGGAAAATCTTTGGCCAGGGCCGCGAACGCCTCAATCAACAAATGCGGCCGCTTATGCCCTTTCGCCAATCGGCCGGTGAAAATGATTTTATACGTCTCCTTTTCGGCGGCCAAATCCGCCTTCCCCTCATATTGCGGGATCGCGTTTCCGATCACCACCGTCTTCAAGTGCGGGAAATGCGCCCGAAGCGGCCGCTCATATGACGGCACCAGCACCTGGCAGACCGCACTCTTTTCCAGCCCCGGCAGCTCCTCCTTCGGGACATTTTGAAAATAATCCGCCGTATCGCCGTGGCTCATCGTCACCACCGGAATCGTCGTCCCCAGATCGCAGAGCAAAAGTTTGCTCGCCAACGATTGAAACGAGACAATCACATCCGGCCGAGTCATTTCCAGTACATCTTGCAAATTGGATGCGCAAAACGCCGCCTCAAAATCATCATTCACGCGCCGCGCTTTCTGCTTATCAAATAAGCGAAACCATTCCCGTTTCAGTCGCAAGCCCAAAGGAAACGAAAGCACCTTCCCCCGGTACCGCCGAAGATCATGGACGGGAATCCCGGCAACGAGAGGATAAAAGAAATCCCCTTCCCGCCCGTCGCTGTAAACGATAGAAACCTCATGCCCCCGTCGTTTCATTTCATTGGCAAAGCCACACGTCACCTTCTGCGCCCCGCCGCTATGCCCGACCATTTTGGACAAATTCGCCAATAAAATTTTCATGACCAAATCCTTTTCGAGCTTCACGTCAAACCGATCAAGAACATCATTTCTTTTCTTGCCGTTGCAATTCATACAGCTTGATATATTTTGTCATCGTGTAAGAATAGTAATGACAGCAGAGATAAAATCCAAGCCATCCGTCCAAAAAGCCCGCTTGCAACACAAACATCTTAAAAAAGCCGCCCACACTGTGTACGAACACATTCCCAAGCGACGTCCGTTTCCCGCTGCGATACGCATTCTCCGCCCAAAGCGTCGTGTATTGCAGCATCTTGGTTTCCATATGATTCCAATTTTTATACGTGTGATGCTCGATATATCCACGCAAATTTTTCATCGGCAGATTGCATTTCGGATGCTCGTGGACTTGATTCACCCATGTCACTTTCTCTCGCGGAAACAGGCGCGTCACCCGATCCGGCCCCAATACGCCGTGATTGAATTTTCGCCCGAAAGCCGCCGTCTTTCTGACAAAGGAATATTGCACGTCCAAGTTTCCTGTCGCCACGACGCGCTTCACGTCTTCTACAAGCTCATCATTCAGTCGCTCGTCCGCATCGAGATACAGCACCCAATCCGCCTCGGTCTCGCCCAGCGCAAAATTTCTCTGCGCAGAGAAATCATCCGTCCACGCACGAAAAGAAACTTTCGCGCCGCACTCTTTCGCCA
>CAVEYT010000230.1:0-2294 GCA_963619995.1 Acutalibacteraceae bacterium
TATGTGCGCGTGAAGGAAGGCAGCATCCGGCCCGGCACGAATATCCGCATGATGGCGAACGGAAAAATTTTCACGGTGACGGAAGTCGGCCATTTCACGCCGTATCCCGTGCAGGACGATGCGCTGTCCTGCGGCGAGGTCGGCTACATTGCGGCCAGTATCAAGGACGTGCACGATTGCGAAGTGGGGGACACGGTGACGACGGAAGAGGGCGGCGCGGCAGAGCCTTTGCCGGGATATCGCAAAGCGCTTCCGATGGTTTTCTGCGGCCTCTATCCCGTCGAAGCGAAAGATTATGAAAACTTGAAAGATTCGCTCGAAAAGCTCAGCATGAATGACGCGGCGCTCGAATACATCCCGGAGACGTCGGCCGCGCTGGGATTTGGTTTCCGCTGCGGTTTCCTGGGGTTGCTCCACATGGACGTCGTGCAGGAGCGGCTCGAGCGTGAATACAATTTGAAACTCATCATCACGGCGCCGTCGGTCATTTATCACGTCTACAAGACGGACGGCACGATGGATCCCGTGGACAATCCGGCGAAATTGCCGCCGACGGGAAATATCGATCACATCGAGGAGCCGGTCGTGGAAGTCGATGTCCTCGTCCCGTCCGATATGGTCGGCGCCGTCATGGATCTGGCGCAAAATCGGCGCGGCGTTTTTCTCAATATGACCTATCTCGACGAGACGCGCGTCGATTTGCAATACAAAATCCCGCTGTGCGAAATTATTTTCGATTTCTTTGATAAATTGAAATCGGCGACAAAGGGCTACGCGTCGCTTGATTACCGCCTCGCCGGGTACGAGCGGACGGACGCGGTGCGCCTCGATATCCTTTTGAACGGCGAGCTCATCGACGCGCTTTCCGTCATTGTCCATCGTTCCGTCGCCACGGCGCGCGGGCGGGCTCTCGCGGTGCGGCTGAAAGAAATCATCCCGCGCCAGCTCTTTGAAGTGCCGATCCAGGCGGCCATCGGAAGCAAAATCATCGCGCGCGAGACCATCAAAGCGCTCCGCAAAGACGTCCTCGCCAAATGCTACGGCGGCGACATCAGCCGCAAGAAGAAACTGCTCGAGAAGCAAAAAGAAGGGAAGAAACGCATGAAACAGGTCGGCAGCGTCGAGCTCCCGCAAGAAGCCTTTATGGCGGTTCTCAAAAATGACTGATATCGGCCTCTACATTCATATCCCGTATTGCGTCTCGCGTTGCCGCTATTGCGGTTTCTACTCGACGACGGGCGCACCGACGGAGGCTTACATCGACGCGCTTTTGAAAGAGGCGGCGATGCGAAAAAAAGAAATCGGAGAAAGGATGGCGAGCACCGTCTATTTGGGCGGCGGCACCCCGTCCCGGCTTCCGGTTTCTTTTTTGGCGCGCCTTTTGCAAGGGCTTGCAGACATATTTCCTTTTGCGGCGGATGCGGAGATCACGATGGAAATGAATCCGTCGGATATGAGTGCGGCGTATCTTTCGGCGGCGCGCGCGCTCGGCGTGAATCGTCTTTCCGTCGGCGTCCAAAGCTTTGACGACCGACTCTTGGCCGCCATCGGGCGCCGGCACACCGCGGCGGAAGCCAAAGCGGCCGTGCGCCGGGCCTATCGCGCCGGTTTCGCGAATATCAGCATCGATCTCATGTACGAGCTCCCGGGCCAAAACGTCCGTGATTTTGAAATGTCGCTCCTCCGCGTAGCGCATCTTCCTATCACGCACATTTCCGTCTACAGCCTCATTTTGGAAGAAGGCACGCCCTTTGCACGTCTGGCGGAAAAAGGGAAACTGCCGCGCCCGACGGAAGAAGAAAGCTTTGCCATGTATCGCGCGATGGAGCGCATCCTGCCGCATTACGGCTTTGCGAGATATGAAATTTCCAGCTTCGCCAGAGCCGGCGCCGTTTCGAGGCACAATCAAAAATATTGGAAACTGGACGAATATCTCGGCCTGGGTCCCGCGGCGTCATCCAGAATCGGCCACACGCGCACGACGAATCGCCCGGACTTACCGTCGTATCTCGCGGCCTTGCAAAAAGGAGAACGACCGCCCGCCGACATCGAGCCGCTGACGCGTGAAGAAGAAATGGAAGAATACTGTTTCCTCCATCTGCGAATGCGAGAAGGAATCGATAAGAAAGAATACGCGACGCGCTACGGAGAGCCCCTCGAGGCAAGATACGCCGCGATCATCCGCGATTTGAAAGCAAAAGGATTACTGAAAGAAACGGAGAACCGAATTTTTCTCACCAAGCGCGGCGTCGCGTTGGGAAATACGGTTTTTGAAGCGTTTCTGTTATAAAAAA
>CAVEYT010000231.1:0-2271 GCA_963619995.1 Acutalibacteraceae bacterium
CATGCCTCTTTCGACGTAAGCATTGGCAAGGCTGAGCATCCGAGCACCCCGGAACGCAGGAAAATTTCAATCTGGCGGCGTCTTCTTTCTCTTGTTTCGTTCTCTTTCTTCCACGGGGAAGAAAGAGAATGAAAAACGACAGGAGTTCTGCGGGAAAACACCTCGCGTGATAAGCGGCGAACGCCGCATGTTGCGGAAGCAACATTATTTCACACTGAAAGGTGCAAAAAAAGGGAATCGCCCCGGACGATTTCATCAAAAAATCCATCTATAACAGCTGATATAAAAAATTTATAGCGGAAACAGTTATTGTTTCCCTTGATTTTCATACCATGTGTGCTATAATGACCACAGCGGAAAGAGAAGGCACGAAATGTGCTCCGCAGAGTACATATGGTTGGCGGAAGCGGATATGAAAACGCTTTCGCGGGAGGCGCAGAGAATTGGCGTTTCCGAAAAAGAAAGGAGATTTTATTATGGCAAAACCGTTGGAAGGACTCGTCGTATTGGATTTGTCCCGTGTGTTGGCAGCTCCGTACACCGGCATGATTTTGGCCGATATGGGCGCGAATGTGATTAAGGTCGAGGCGCGCGGCAAAGGGGATGATTCCCGTGCATACGGTCCGTACGTGAATGGCGAATCCGCTTACTACATGAGCCTCAATCGCGGCAAACGCTCCATGACGCTCAATCTGAAAAGCCCGGACGGCAAGCAGATTCTGAAAGATCTCGTCAAGAAAGCCGACGTCCTTTTGGAAAATTTCCGCGGCGGCACGATGGATAAATTGGGTCTCGGCTACGATGTCCTGCATGAAATCAATCCGCGTCTCATTTATTCCGCCTGCACCGGATTCGGCATGACCGGTCCGTACAAGACCGATCCGGCGTACGATGTCATCGTCCAGGGCATGGGCGGCATCATGTCCATCACCGGACAGCCCGGCGGCGAACCGACGAAATGCGGCGCGTCCATCGGCGACATCACGGCGGGGCTTTTCTCCGCGATCGGCGTCATGATGGCTCTCTATAGCCGCGAAAAGACCGGCAAAGGGCAGCTCGTCGACGTTTCCATGCTCGATTGCCAGGTCGCCATTTTGGAAAACGCCATTGCGCGCTATACGAACGCCGGCGTTTCCCCGAAACCGATCGGAAACCGTCACGCTTCCATCACGCCCTTCCAGGCTCTGCCCTGCAGCGACGGCTATGTCATCGTCGCCGTCGGAAACGACAATCTCTGGCACAAATTCTGCCAGGTCATCGAACGCCCGGATTTGGATGCCGATGAACGTTTCAAGACGAATCCGCTCCGCACGGACAATGTCGAGGCTCTCACCGTCGAGCTCAATAAGACGTTCAAGACGAAGACGATGGACGAATGGCTCCATCTCATCAAAGCGGCCGGCATTCCGGTCGGTCCGATCAATGATGTCGCTCGCGTCGTCAAAGATCCGGCAATCATCGCGCGCAACATGATTGTCACGACGCATCACCCGGTCGCCGGCGATGTCGAAATGGCCGGCGTGCCGATTAAGCTCTCCGAGACCCCCGGCTCCGTCGACGCTCCGGCCCCGACGCTCGGCCAGCACACGAGAGAAATCCTCAAGGAACAGCTCGGCATGGACGACGCGAAGATCGACGCGCTCTATGCGAATGAAACGCTGTAATTCTTGTTCATGAAACGAAAGCACGACAGCTTCGGTTGTCGTGCTTTTCGTTTGCATCGAAAGTCTTTCTTCGATAAGGAAGGGCAGCCCGGTGGCGGCAAGGAGTGCCTCGAGCCAGGAGCCAGGAGCTTGGAGCTTTTTAGCGGAAGCGGCTTCGCCGCATTTTATAAAATCGTCGCCGAGCTTTGCATGGCACTCACAGTCGCCTCGCGTCACTTCGTTCCTAAGGCTCCGGTTCGTTTGCGCAAGGCGACACCGCTAAAGTTTGATACCTGACGTCAGGGCCTCCATGCGCCGCAAAAAAACTAACGGCTAACAGCTAAAAGCTAATAACAATCTTGCGCCTGACACAAAAAGCTGTCATCCGCTGTCCGTTATTCGTTTACCGTTCCTCCCTTTCGGTGAGTTCCGTAGGTAATCATGCTCGGTTCAAGGTTACACGGTCTGCGTTCAGCGGATAGAAACGAGATGAGTCACTCAAAGCGGAGAACAGCCTAAACGATGGCAAAACAAAAGAAGCCCTTCGATGTAGTGACCCCCAAAAGTTAGACTTTGTTAGCGAGACAGATTTTACTGTCTCGCTAATTTTATTTGGCCATGAGCTTAA
>CAVEYT010000232.1:0-2262 GCA_963619995.1 Acutalibacteraceae bacterium
CGCCGCTCGGCCTTAAATGCTTACGTCGAAAGAGACGCGAAACTTTTGATGAGCTTTAGCGGTACTTACCACTTAAGGCCGCGAGACGCGTCGGCGCCCCCTCCGTCTGCCGCTCCTTCAGGTCGCGGCACCGGCGAATTTTGCACAGGCGGGCCTCCTTGCGCCGGACTTTGATGCTCAATGAAAAAACAAATCGGAAACAGCGGCCTCAAAGGCAGAATTGAGAATTGAGGGGCAAGGCTGTTTCTTTTTTTACTTTTGCGGCGTTTGAGATGAAAGTTTTTCTGCTGATAGAATTGAGGACAGGAGCCCGCCGGCGACAATTTTCGCATTACGCGTCCCATCACCCGCCCCTACGGGGCACCCTCCTCCAAAGGAGGGCTTCCAAGGTGGCGGCTCCGCCGCATTTATAAAAATCGTCGCCGGAGGCGACACCTGCACTGCTAACTACTCACTACTAACTTCTAGCTATCTCGCGCCTGCCGCAAAAGCCGAGCAAGACAAAAGCCTGCCCCTCATCTCTATTCGCAGAAAGCAAACCACACCAAATGCCGCAAACGAAAAGAAGAGCCAAAGCCCGGCTCCCCATCTCTCATCTCTCATCTCTCATCTCCCATCTCTCATCTCTCATCTCTCATTTCTTTTTCTTCTGCCTCATATTCCGTCCCTTATGTCCGAGTGCTTTGTGCTCCTTTTTCTTCGTCGGCTTGTACATCCCCGGGAGGACGACGCGGCGCTTGGGTTTGGCGGCGCGGACGCGGCGGATTTCTCCGTTTTCGTCGTATCTTGTGATGGTTTCCTCAATCGAGCGCTCCAGGCGGCGGAGGAGCGCGCCGTCTTCGGGTGTGGCATAGGTGATGGCGAGACCTTTTTGGCCCGCGCGACCCGTGCGGCCGATGCGGTGGACGTAGTATTCCAGATTTTTCGGAATGCCGTAATTGAAGACGTGGCTCACGCCGACGGCGTCGATGCCGCGCGCCGCGATGTCGGAGGCGACGAGAATTTGGAGCTTCGCCGCTTCGAAATTTTTGAGGACCTGGTTTCGCTGCCCCTGGCTCATGTCGCCGTGGAGCTCATCGACCGGCATGTCGATATCCTGCGCGAGCCGTTCGGCCAGCACGTGCGCTTCCTCTTTTGTATTGCAGAAAACGAGCGCGAGGTACGGATTCATTTCTTTCAAATGCCGCAGGAGGAGACGATATTTCCGCGGCGCCGTCGTCATGTAAATGCGCTGCTCGACGGTGGAAGCCGTCACTTTCGGCGACTGGTCGATCGTTTTCGGCTGCTGCATATATTTGCGCGAGAGACGCACGGCGGCGTCCGGCATCGTCGCGGAGAAAAGGAGAATCTGGCGGCGGCGCGGCGTTTCATCCAAAATCGTTTCGATGTCCTCCCGGAAACCGGCGGCCAGCATTTGATCCGCTTCGTCCAAGACGACCGCTTTCACCGAGTCGAGCGAGAGTGCGCGGCGGCGCAGATGATCGAGGAGCCGACCCGGCGTCCCGATAATGAAATGCGGCTCGCGGCGCAGTTTCCGGAGCTGATTCTCAATCGTGCGCCCGCCGATCACATCCGCCGCGTCCAGCGACAGCGCTTTGGCAAAAGGCGAGAGCACGTCGAAGACCTGCCGTGCCAATTCCCGTGTCGGCGTCATGACGAGCACCGCGACACCCTCGTCGTCCGCTTTCACGCGATGAAGAAACGGCAACAAATACGCGAGCGTCTTCCCCGTCCCCGTCTGCGATTTCCCGATGAGATCCGCGCCTTTCAAAATACTCGGAATCGCGCTCGCCTGGATCTGCGTCGGCGCGGTGATGCCTTGCTTTTTGAGCAAGGAAACCAAAGTCTCGGACAGCCCGAGAGAACGAAATGTATCCATAATGGTATCTCCTTTTTTTTTCACATTATAGCATGGAGGGAAAAGGGGAGGATGGAGAGGCGGGGCTTTGGCCTGCTCGGCTTTTGCGGCAGGCGCGAGATAGTTATTAGCTTTTAGCTGTTAGCTGTTAGATAAAGCGGTGTCGCTTCGCGACAATCTTCGCATTCGGCGTCCCATCTTAGAAACAGAATTGAGAATTGAGGGGCATGGCTGTTTTCTTGCTTTGCTTTTTGCGGCGTTTGTGCTGAAAACATTTCTGCTGATAGAATTGAGGGAAAGCAGTAGCGGCTTCGCCGCGTTTATAAAATCGTCGCCATAGGCGACACCTGCGCTCAATTCTCAATTCTCAAATCTCAATTCTTTCTTGCAAGAGTAAACAGCAC
>CAVEYT010000233.1:0-898 GCA_963619995.1 Acutalibacteraceae bacterium
CCTTCGTGAGCGTCTCAATCGCCCAGGAACCGCCGGCCGCATCGATCGGACGCAGCATCCCGAATTCTTCCTGCAGCATGATCTGCAAGTTTCTCGCAATACGGCGGGAGAATTCGTCGCCCTTGCGCACCGTGTCGTCATACGGCGCATTTTCGTAAGAATCGACACCGCCGACCACAGCCGAGAAGGCCTGCGTCGTATTGCGCAGCATATTCACGCCGACGTCAAAAATCGTCTTCGTGAAGAACGCCGGTTTCGCATGAATTTTCATCGCACGATCCGCTTCTTCCGCGCCGAACGCCGCCATGATATTCGACCAGACCTGACGCGCCGCGCGAAGTTTCGCAATTTCGATAAAGAACGTCGCGCCGGTATTGAAACCGAAATACAGCGACTGCGCGATGTCGTGAATGGAAATGCCGCGCTTTAGCATCTGGCGGATATATTCCACCGCCACGGCAAAGGTGTACGCCAATTCCTGCACCGCCTGCGCGCCGCCCAGAGAGAACACGTCACTCATCGGGAAAATCGTCGCGACCTGCGGCATATGCGCTCTCGCGTACCGGACCGTTTCCGCCATATCGTCGTAATACGAATCCAAAGATTCCGCATTCTTCCCGTCAGCGATGAGCTGCGTCAGCGGAGACGCGCCAATCACGCCGCGGAGGACGGACGGATCCTTTCCCTGTGCCTTCAAAGAGGCTGCCACTAGCGCAAGCGGAGCCAATGCGGACGCGCCGGCAAACATCATGAAAGGATATTTCTCCAAATCGAGCCCGGAGAGCACTTCATTCATATCTTCGAGCGTCGTCACGACCACGCCCGTCTCGCCCGGTTTCTTCGCATCAAACACATCGATGCCATGGAGCGTCGACGCATCGAGCTTCACATGGTAGAC
>CAVEYT010000233.1:908-2260 GCA_963619995.1 Acutalibacteraceae bacterium
TGGTAGACCGTCGAGCCGCGATCGATTTCATGCTTCAGGAGCTCATTGTTCTCCTTCGGCAGCGCCTCGTCGCAAGACTGCGCGATGCCCCAAGGATCTTCCTTGTAGCCGTGCGCGCGAGCGCCGCGAAGGAAATCGCCCATCCCCGGATAATCGTCCGTCGGCAAAATGGCTTCCTTGGCATCCGGCCCCGTGCGAAGCGTGTAGATGGGGGAAAACGTCACGCCCTCATACGTCGGCGTGTACATAATCTTGTCGAAAGGTTTCCCCTTCAAAAGCGCGTTACACGCCTCCACCCATTCCTCATAAGTCGGAATTTCGAATTCATCGAAAGAAACCGACGGGAAATCCGTCTTCCCTTCCGACTGTTTCAGGATGGCTTCCAGCTCCTTGTCCGTCAGCTGTCTTTCAGCGACTTCGCCGGATGTTTCCTTTGTTACTTCATCCATAAATAGTTCCTCCTTAATAAAAATGCGGTTCTTTCTCCTCTTTGGCTCCTTTCTCGCAAAGCGATTCATGATAACCGCATAATCCAGTACTTATGATATCTTAATTTCTTGTCGGCGTCAATCCGTTTTTTAATTTTATTCCGTTTGTCGCAAATATTTTGCTGTTATCGTTTAATTTGTCCTAAATAAAAAGGAACGGCCGAAACCGTTCCCATGCGCTCTCGCGCCAAGAGGAGAAAGTCGGGAAGAGAACCTATGAATTTTCCCGTTGCGAGACCACCGATGTGTCTCAATTAAGGAAGCGCCGATACCATCGTCATCAGATTTTTCGATGAAATCAGCGTTTCCGAAAACCCCGGCGGATATCCCCATCCGCCTTCGGGCAGCCCGGGCAAAATCAAAATCGATTCGCCGCGCCCCCGGTGAGGAAACATGAATAAAAAAGCCATCTTTTCGCACACGGAAAAAGATGGTCCACTCCTGCAAGAGCCCCATCACCTTCCCATCGCTCGTAGGTCAGACAGTGACGCGAAACAGGCAGTTCTCCTGACTCGGCTTCCTCGCTCCTCCGCCTTCCCGGTTTCCCAGTGACATTCTTGGATTCGCTCGACCTTACAGTGGCGGGACCGTGCCGGACTCTCACCGGACTTCCCTATTAAGCCCTTTCGGGCACCTGCTTTCGATAACTTTTCAATTCATGTCCATAGGATAGCATAAGAAAATTAGAATGTCAATATCCATTTTTAATTTTTTGGAAATTCCTTAATTATCACAATGAAGACGAAAGCTTGAAGCCGGGAGCAGCGTGCTCGGCTTTATGTGTCATTGCCGTTATCCGTTATCCGTTCACCGTTTACCGTCCGTCACATCCCATGAAAATCAAAATTTCTCACGCACGGTAAA
>CAVEYT010000234.1:0-2237 GCA_963619995.1 Acutalibacteraceae bacterium
GATGTACGAACATAGAGATAGAGTTGTAATGCATCGCTATCGCTACGCTCAGCGATGAGAGGAGTCGCTTGTGCAAACGAACTGGAGCCTTAGGAACGTAGTGACGCGAGGCGACTGTGAGTGCCATGCAAAGCTCGCGACAATCTTCGCATTACGCGTCCCATCACCCGCCCCTGCGGGGCACCCTCCTCCAAAGGAGGGCTAAAGCGGTGTGCGCTTCGCGCATTTTTATAAAAATCGTCGCCGGAGGCGACACCACTAAAGTCTGACGTCTGATCGTCTGATGTCTGACGTCTCGATCTCCATGTGCCGCCAAAAACTAACAGCTAGTAACTAACAGCCAATAACTATCTTGCGCCTGCCGAAAAAGTTGAGTCAGGCAAAAATTTCGCCCCTCATCTCTATCTTGCAAAAGCTCTCAGCTCAAACGCCGCAAAAGCGAAAAATCGGAAAAGTTTTGCTCCTCATCTCCCATCTCTCATCTCCCATCTCATTGCACTGAAAGGAAACAGTAACCTATGTACGATCTTGTCATCATCGGCGCCGGTCCCGGCGGGTACACTTGTGCGCTTTGCGCGGCGCAGTACGGACTTTCCGTCGCGCTCGTCGAGAAAGATTTTTTGGGCGGGACTTGCCTCAATCGCGGCTGCATTCCCACGAAGACGCTGCTTCACACGGCCGACTTGCTGGAATCTTTGAAAAACGGGGCGAAATTTGGGATTTCCGTTTCCGATTTTGCGCCCGATTTCCCGGCCCTTCGCGCGCGCACCGAGGAAGTCATCTCCACGTTTCGCGGTGGGATTGAGAAGATGCTGAAACAGAAAAAAGTCGAGGTGTATCACGGCGTGGGGCGCGTCGCGGCAGAGGGCGTCGTGACGGTTTCTGTCGAGGGCGCGGAGGTCGCGTTGGAAACGAAAAATATCGTGCTGGCGACCGGATCTGTCCCGTCCGTGCCGCCGATTCCGGGCGCCGATTTGCCGGGGTGCTACACGAGCGATACCATCTTGGCGGAAATCCCGGAGGTTTCTCGGCTCGTCATCATCGGCGGCGGCGTGATCGGAGCGGAATTTGCCGAAGTGTATCGGGCGCTGGGAGCCGAAGTGACTGTCATCGAAGCGATGGATCGCATTTTGCCGCCGATGGATTCGGATCTCGCGCGGCACCTGGCGGCCGATTTCCGCAAGAAGGGCATCCAAGTCGTCGCCAAAGCTGCCGTTTCCGAAATTGCCAAAGACGGCGAAGAATTGCTCGTCCGCTATGCGCTCTCCGGCGCGGACAAGGAAATCCGGACGGATGCCGTGCTGATTGCGACGGGGCGGCGGGCGAGCGTCGAGGGACTGACGCCGTTTACCTTTGAAAACGAACGCGGGCGGCTTGTCGTGGATGCAATGTGCCGGACGAGCGTGCCGCACGTGTACGCGATCGGCGATGTCGTCGCGGGGACGCCGCAGCTGGCGCACATGGCCGAAGCGCAGGCGAAAGTCGTCGCAGCGGCCGTCGCCGGGCGCACGTGCGATATCGATCTGTCCCTCGTCCCTTCTGTCGTGTACACGAAGCCGGAAATCGCTTCCGTCGGCCTGTCCGAAGACGAAGCGAAGGCGAAGGGCATTCCCGTCAAAATCGCGCGCACGATGATGGGCGGCAACGCGAAAAGTCTCATCGAAGGCGTCGCCGGTTACATCAAGATTATTGCGGCGCCGGACGGGAAAATTTTGGGCGCCGAATTCCAATGCGCGGACGCCGCCAATCTCATGAGCGAGGCGACGCTGGCCATCTCCAAAGGCATGACGGCGGAAGAATTGTCGGACATCATCCGCCCGCATCCGTCCGTGGAAGAGGCGCTGGGGGAAACGGCGGAAACGGTGGCGCGTGAGGTCGCGGGAATAAAATAGAATTGAGAATTGAGGGGCGCGGCCGTCGCGCCTCTTTTCTTTTGCGGCATTTGGGGAGAGAACTTTACTGCTGATAGAATTGAGGGAAAACGGAAGCGGCTTCCGGCCGCAATTTAAAAATGTCGCGAGCTTTGCATGGCACTCACGGTCGCCTCGCGTCACTGCGTTCCTAAGGCTCCAGTTCGTTTGCACAAGCGACACCTGTGCTCAATTCTCAATTCTCAAATCTCAATTCTTTCATGCAAGAGCCAGAAGCACGATGTGACAATCAAAGCAAAGAACTGTCTGACGTCTGACGTCTGATCGTCTGATGCCTGACGTCTTAATCTCTATGTGACACCTGAA
>CAVEYT010000235.1:0-2181 GCA_963619995.1 Acutalibacteraceae bacterium
GCTGCGGGAAATCCACGTTTCTGCGCTCGCTGAATCGCATGAATGATCTCATCGCCGGCTGCCGCGTCACGGGCGACATTTGGCTCTCCGGCGTCGATGTGTACAAGGACGTCGATCCCATCGCGCTCCGTCGCACCGTCGGCATGGTTTTTCAACAGCCGAATCCGTTTCCGAAAAGCATTTACGACAATGTCGCCTACGGCCCGCGCCTCCAGGGCATCACGAAGAAGAGCGCGCTCGACGAGATTGTGGAAGAAAGCCTCCGCCGCGCGGCGCTTTGGGACGAGGTCAAAGACCGCTTAAAGAAATCCGCGCTCGGCATCTCCGGCGGCCAGCAGCAACGCCTCTGCATCGCCCGCGCCCTCGCGACCCGCCCCGAAGTCCTCCTGATGGACGAAGCCACCTCGGCCCTCGACCCCATCTCCACGGCCAGAATCGAAGAACTCGCGCTCGAGCTCAAAAAAGATTACACGGTCATCATGGTCACGCACAACATGCAGCAAGCCCGCCGCATCGCAGACAATACGGCGTTCTTCTACCTGGGCGAAATGGTGGAGTACGGCACGACGGAAGACATTTTCGAGCACCCGAGACAAGATCGCACCGCAAGGTATGTTTCCGGAAACTTCGGCTGATTGTCAGGAAGACTTGACATTTTTTGGGGGCTCTATTATAGTGAGCTCAGCTTTTTTGTCAGGCGCGAGATAGTTGTTAGCTTTTAGCTGTTAGCTGTTAGTTTTTTTGCGTCTCATAGAGGTCGAGACGTCAGACATCAGACGGTCAGACGTCAGACTTTAGCGGTGTCGCTTCGCGACAATTATTAAAATGCGGCCGAAGGCCGCCACCGATTTGCCTTCTTCTGGAAGAAGGTGCCCCGAAGGGGCGGATGATGGTTCCTCTATGTGAAGAAGAAAGTAAAGCAGAAGCGCTTCGCCGCATCTTATAAAATCGTCGCCGTAGGCGACACTAATGAAAACTAAAAGCTAACAGCTAACAACTAATAGCTATCTTGCGTCCGACGGCCAAAGCGGCGCATGCCATGTTTCTCATATCACAAAAGGAGCATCTATGTCTCTTATCTACTGTGTCGAAGACGACGAAAACATCCGCGAGCTCGTCAGCTACGCGCTTCGCGGCCAGGGCTACAACGCTATGGGTTTCCCCGATGCGAAAGCTTTGGCGGCGGCGCTTTCGCAAAATGTGCCGGATCTTTTGCTCTTGGACATTATGCTTCCCGGCAAGGACGGGCTCACGATTTTGAAAGAGCTTCGCGCGAAGAAGGAATACGCGGAGATTCCCGTGATTATCATGACGGCCAAGACCGGCGAATTTGATATCGTGCGCGGGCTCGATCTCGGTGCGGATGATTACGTCACGAAACCTTTCGGCATCATGGAGCTCCTCTCGCGTATCCGCTCCGTCCTGCGGCGCACGAAGCGCAAGGAGAAAGAAGAAGCGCCGACGCTGTCTTTGGGAAACGTTTCCGTCGATTGCAGGCGGCATATCGTGACGGCGGGACAGGAAGAAATCCCGCTCACGCTCAAAGAATACGACCTGCTTTGCTATTTGCTTTTGAACCAAGGCATCGTCCTCACGCGCGAACAAATCATGCAAGCCGTCTGGGCCGCGCCTTTTGAAATGGAAAGCCGCACGATTGATATGCACATCATGAGCCTGCGCCAGAAACTGGGAGAGGCAGGCGCCCTCATCCGCACCGTCCGCGGCGTCGGCTATCGGATGGGAGAGAAGTGAGAGTCAATGGATTGTGCTTGGCTTTTAGCGTCACATAGAGCTCGAGACGTCAGATAGTCAGACGTCAGACATCAGACTGTCACATTGTTGTGGTTGGCTTTTGTGTCACATAGAGGTCGAGATATCGGATGGTCAGACGTCAGACACCAGACTGTCACATTGTTGTGGTTGGCTTTTGTGTCACATAGAGCTTGAGACATCAGATGATCAGACGTCAGACTTTAGCGGTGTTGCTTTGCGATATTTTTATAATGCGGCCGAGCTTTGCATGGCACTCACAGTCGTCTTGCGCCACGATGTTTCCAAGGCTCCGGATCGTTTGCACAAAAGCCGTCATGAGTCAAGCCTTCCTCCGATGATAAGGGAAGCTTAACCGGAAGCGGCCTCCGGCCGCATTTTAATAATCGTCGCCGGAGGCGACACCTATAA
>CAVEYT010000236.1:0-2176 GCA_963619995.1 Acutalibacteraceae bacterium
CGCGTCTCTTTCGACGTAAGCATTGGCAAGGCTGAGCATCCGAGCACCCCGGAACACAGGAAAATTTCAATCTGGCGGCGGTTTCTTTCCTTTGCTTCGTTTCCTTTCTTTCCCGGGAAAGAAAGGAAATGAAGAACGACAGGAGTTCTGCGGGAAATCTCTCCGCGTGATTCCCCCAAAATCGTGAAAACCTTTTCACGCCCCCTTTTCGGGATAGATAATCCGATCAATCACGAAGAACGACGCGAGGAGCATGACGACGCCGGTCGCCGTGCCGACCCAGCCGTTTCCGCAAATCCCGCCGGCCAGATATCCCACAAAGCAGCAGAGACTGACGACGATGACGTAAGGAATCTGCGTCGAGACGTGATCGATGTGGTGGCATTGCGCGCCGGCCGAGGCGAGGATGGTCGTGTCGGAAATGGGCGAGACGTGGTCGCCGCCGACGGCACCGGCCAGAACGGCCGAGACGGTCATGACGAGGAGATTCATATTGTCCGGCGAGACGATGGAGAGCACGATCGGAATCAGAATGCCGAAGGTCCCCCACGAGGTCCCGGTCGCAAAGGCGAGCCCAATCGCGACGCAGAAGAAAACGGGCGGGAGGAACATTTCCACGGTCGCGTTTCCGGCGACGACACCGGAGACGTAGCCGCCGATATTGAGATATTCTTTGCCGCAGACGCCGGAGAGTGTCCACGCAAGGCAGAGAATGAAAATGGCCGAGGTCATGTCGACAAAGCCCATGGAAAGGCATTTGCAGAATTGACCGAAGGTGAGGACTTTGCGCGGAATGTAGAAAATAAAGGTGAAAATCAGCGCGAAGAAGGAACCGATGACGAGGCCGCGTGCCGCGCTGCAATCGGCAAAGGCTTGCTGGATGCTCGCGCCTTCGTGAATGCCGCCGGTGTAGAGCATGCCGTAAATGCAGCAGGAAATGAGGACGACGAGCGGCAGGACGAGGTCGATGATTTTCCCGTTTCCTTTCGTCACATTCTGCCCTTCATTGTGGCGATATTCTTCCGGCACTTCGATCTCGCCGTGCGTGCGAAGTTCGTACTCCGCCATGGTGAAGTAATCGCGCCCGCGGATGAAGAGGAGAATCATGAAGAGCATCGTGAGCCACGCGTAGAGATTGAACGGAATGGTCTGGAGAAACAGGGCGAAGCCGTCGATGTGGGTGTCCTCGGGAAGCGAGGAGGTGACGGCCGCGGCCCAACTGGAAACCGGCGCAATGATGCAGATCGGCGCCGCGGTCGCATCAATGATGTACGCGAGCTTCGTGCGCGTGATCTTGAATTTGTCCGTGACGGGCCGCATGACGGTGCCGACGGTGAGGCAGTTGAAATAATCGTCGATGAAAATCAAAATGCCGAGACCCATCGTGATGAAAAGCGCGCTCGTCTTGCCGCGAATCGCAGACGCCGCCCATTCGCCGTACGCGCGCGCGGCCCCACTCGACGCGACGGCTTCGACAAGAATGCCGAGCAGCACGAGAAAGACCAAAATGTGCACGTTTCCGCCGACGGAATCCGCCATGATTTGAAACATGGTGTCGACGGAGGCGACGAAAGCAAAATCGGAGCACATAAAGGCGCCGATAAAAATCCCAATCCCGAGCGACATGTAGACTTCTTTCGTCAAAAGCGCCAGCCCGATGGTGATAATCGGCGGTACAAGTGACCAAGCGGTCCCTTCCATAAAAATCCCTTCCTTTTCTCCATTCCTAAAATCTATATTCCAAGAAACATATGCCCATTATTCTATACCGAGCCGGTGCTGTCAATAAAAAAACGGTTCTAAATTTTCAATATGCTTTATTGGAAATGGCGATAAGGGCAGAATTGAGAATTGAGGGGCAGGGCTGATTCGTGCTTTTCTTTTGCGGCGTTTGTGCCGAAACCTTTTCTGCTGATAGAATTGAGGGAATACCGGAAGCGGCGTGCCGGGCTTTTGGTGTCACGCCCGAGATAGTTGTTAGTTTTTGGCTGCTAGCTGTTAGTTTTGAGCGGTATCGCCTCCGGCGATGATTTTATTAAAATGGGGTTGTGAAAAAAACGTAGAAAATTTGGGGCGCATAGATAAATAATGCGATGTTTATCCCTGACTCTATGTTCGTCCATCACTTCGGGCACAAAGGTCCGCGCCTCGAAGCGCGGCCCTGGTTGATGGCGGC
>CAVEYT010000237.1:0-2176 GCA_963619995.1 Acutalibacteraceae bacterium
CGCTCCAGGCTCCAGGCTCCAAGCAATCTTGCGACTGCCGCCAAAATCCGGGAAGACCAAAGTTCTGCCCCTCATCTCTATCAGCACAAAGCAAGCCGCACAAACGCCACAAAAGAAAAAAGAGACAAACCTAGGCTCCCCATCTCTCATCTCTTCCTTGCGTCTGACGTCGGGGCCTCTATGAGATGTCAAAAACTAACAGCTAATAGCTAACAGCTAATAACTATCTTGCGCCTGACGACCTAACGCTCCCGCCTCTATGTTCCACACGCCGTATCATGCTATAATAGAAAAAATTGTCGAAGAGAAAGAGGGACATCATGGCTTATCTTGCTTTGTATCGCAAATGGCGGCCGCAGACATTTGATGAAATCGTCGGGCAGACGCATATTTCCATTCCAATCGGACGCGCGCTGTCCGAGGATCGTCTCGCGCACGCGTATCTGTTTTCCGGCCCACGCGGCACGGGGAAGACAAGCCTGGCGAAAATTTTGTCCAAGGCGGTGAATTGCGAGCATCCCCTTGGCGTGAATCCTTGCAACGAATGCAAAAACTGCCAAGAAATCACGAGCGGCGCCTCAATGGACGTCTACGAAATCGACGCGGCGTCGAATCGCGGCATCGAAGAAATCCGCGCGCTCCGCGAATCCGTCCGCTCGCTCCCCTCCGTTTGCAAAAAGAAAGTCTATATCATCGACGAAGTGCACATGCTGACGAAGGAGGCTTTTAACGCGCTTTTGAAAACGCTGGAAGAGCCGCCGTCCCATGTGCTTTTTATCTTGGCGACGACGGAGCCGGAAAAAATCCCGCTGACGATTCTCTCCCGCTGCCAGCGCTATGAGTTCCGCCGCATTTCCGCCGAAGACATCAAGAAACATCTGCTCAAAATCGCCGAAGCCGACGAGTTTTCTCTCACGGACGAAGCGGCCGACCTCCTCTCCGTCCGCGCGGAAGGCGGGCTCCGCGACGCGCTCTCGCTGCTCGACCAATGCCGCAGCGCCGCCGGGGATGCCCCACTCACCGCCTCGCTCGTCTACGACCTGCTCGGCCTCACGGGAAAAGAGGAAATCCTCGCGCTCGCCTCACACATCCTGCGCCGCGAAAATGCGGAAGCGCTCGGCGCTTTCCACGCCATTTTGCAAAACGGCAAAGAACCGGCGGCCGTCCTCTCGGATTTGCTTTCCCATTTCCGCGATGTCCTCATGGCCAAAATCGACGAAAATGCGCCGGAGCTCTCCGTCTACGGCGACAGGAAACCGGCGCTTTTGTCGGAAGCCGCCTCGCTCGCGCCGTCCTACCTCGATGCTCTTTTTGAGAGTCTCTCCGCTTCGCTTTCGGAAACGAAACAAAGCAGCGCGCCGCGCATGAATGCGGAAATGGCGATTCTCCGCCTCTGCCGCCTCCGCGAAGCGCGCACATTGGAAGGCCTTTTGCATCGATTGGAAACATTGGAAGAAGCACTCGCGCAAGGACGTTTCCAAGAAATCGCCGTCCCGGCCGCGCCGCTTCCCGCTCGCACAGTGGCACCTCCCGTTTCCGCAACGAAACCACCGACGCCCAAAATCGAAATCAAAGAAGAACCGCCGAAAGAAAACAAAACGGAGCCCGCCCCGACCGAGCCGACAAAGCCGGAAGTGAATGCGACACCCGTTTCCGAAAAACCGACCGAACGCATTCCGGCCGAACCGACGACGCCGAAAGCGGACGCGGCACCCGTTTCCGAAACGGCCCAAGCGGACGGCATCGATCCCGCCGAATACGACACGCTCTGGAAAAAAATTCTGTCTCATTTCATGCAAATTCGCCGCATCGATCTTTTCAACTGCTTTGCGAAGACGCGACTTCTCTGCGTGGAGGGCGGTCGCGCCGTCATCGAAGCGCCGCTGCCGCTCCTCGTCCAGCTGTGCAACAATGAGGCAAACCGCGACGCGGCGGCCGCTGTCATGAAGCAATTCACCGGGCGCACGCTCACGCTCCGCACCGTCCTCGCCGGCAGCCCGGAGGCGGCGGAGGCAAAAACAACAGCCGAAACCCTTCGCGGCGCGGCCCCGGCAAAGCCGAAAGAGCCCGGCCGACAGACGGCGGAAAAAAGCGCGCTCCCCGACGACCCGCTCCTCGCCGCCGCCTTGAAAATCGCACCGGATTGTGATATATATGTGGAGGATTGATTTTATTT
>CAVEYT010000238.1:0-2156 GCA_963619995.1 Acutalibacteraceae bacterium
GTTTCCTTTTCCATTCTTGCCTTTGGTGACAAGGCTTGATGAGCTTGAAACTTCGATAAAAGCTTTCTCGTCCTTTTCGATTTTTTCCTTTCGTATCGGCTTGAGAAAGCTTGATGGAGCTGAATAGCTTTCGTTTCCTTTTCCATTCTTGCCTTTAGTGACAAAAACCAAGCAAGAGAAAGGACATCAAGCCTTTTCAAGCCTTTTCAAGCCTTTTCAAGCCTTTTCAAGCCTTTTCAAGCCTTTTCAAGCCTTTTCAAGCCTTTTATCTCCCATGATTTCCAAAGTTTTTCATGCACGGTCAACAGTCAATCAGCACCATGAGTCGCCCAAAGCCGAGCAAGCGTCTGACGTCTGATCATCTGACGTCTGACGTCTCGACCTCTATGCGCCGCCCAAAGCCAAGCACTCGCTCCAAGCTCCAAGCTCCAGGCTCCAAGCTCCGATCTCCCAACAAAAAAGCCGCCCACGCAGGGCGACTCTTGATTCGTTTCCTTTATTTCGCGTAATCGATGGCACGCGTTTCCCGAATCACGACCACTTTGACCTGACCCGGATATTGCAATTCGTCCTCGACGCGCTTGGCGATGTCGTGCGAAAGCAATGTCGCGCGGTCTTCGTCCACTTTTTCCGGCTTCACCATCACGCGCAGTTCGCGGCCCGCCTGGATGGCGTAGCAATTCGCCACGCCCGGGAAGGATTTCGCGATGTCTTCCAATTTCGTGAGACGCTTGATGTAATTTTCGAGCGTTTCGCGCCTTGCACCCGGACGCGCCGCGGAAATGGCGTCCGCCGCCGCGACCAGGACGGCCTCGACCGACGTCGGCTCGCAATCGCCGTGATGGGACGCAATCGCATTGATGACGGCCGGCGATTCGTGATATTTCTTCGCAATCTCCACGCCGAGCTCCACATGCGTGCCTTCCTGCTCCCGGTCGAGCGCTTTCCCGATGTCGTGCAAAAGCCCCGCGCGCTTGGCGAGCTCCACATCCGCGCCGAGCTCTCCGGCCAGGACACCGGCAAAATAGGAAACATCGATGGCGTGCTGCAAGACATTTTGTCCGTAACTCGTCCGATATTTGAGACGACCCAGAATTTTCACCAGCTCCGGATGCACGCCGCGCACGCCGCAGGTAAAGACCGCCTGCTCGCCGGCTTCGCGAATGGCGCGCTCCACTTCTTTCGTCGTTTTGGCGACAACCTCTTCGATCCGCGCCGGATGGATACGCCCATCGCGAATCAGACTTTCCAAAGACAGCCGCGCAATTTCGCGCCGCACCGGATTGAACGACGACAAGATGACCGCTTCCGGCGTATCGTCGATGATGAGATCCACGCCCGTCAGCGTCTCAATGGCGCGAATATTACGACCCTCGCGACCGATAATCCGCCCCTTCATTTCATCATTGGGCAAGGAAACGACAGACACCGTCGTCTCGGAGACCACATCCGCCGCATTGCGCTGCATGGCACCGGCCAACAATTCCCGCGCCACCGTGTCCGCATTTTCTTTGATTTCCGCTTCGTTTTCCCGGATTCGAATCGCCTTCTCATGCGAAAGCTCCTCATCCAGACGTGTCAGCAGCAAATTCTTCGCATCGTCCGTCGTAAGGCCGGCGATTTCTTCCAGTTTCTTTTCCTGCTCCGCGTACAAATCATCCGCACGCGCCAGCTTCGTTTTCAGCTTCTCATCCCGATTGGCCAGCTCTTTTTCCTTCTGCTCCGCCGCTTCGGTGCGCCGATCCAAATGGTCTTCCTTCTGTACCAGGCGCTGCTCATATTTCAGCAATTCCTCACGCCGTTCGCGATTCTCCTGCTCCACTTCGTCGCGCAGCTTGTGAATCTCCTCGCGCGCCAGACTCATGGCCTCTTTTTTGAGACTCTCCGCTTCTTTCTTCGCGCCGCCGACCAGTTTCTCCGCATCCAAAACGATTTGCTTGGCCTTTTCCTCAGCCGTCCCGATTTTCGCCTCCGCGATATGCTTGCGCAGGATATACCCCACGCCGCAGCCGATTGCGAGCGCCACCACAAAAATGAAACAGCTAAACAGCATCGCTTCATCCGTATTCAAAACTTACACCTCTCTTCTCCTCTGTAACTTAAGGAACCACTGATTCAATCGAAGAATCTTATTTTGCGGCATAATTATGCAATAC
>CAVEYT010000239.1:0-2139 GCA_963619995.1 Acutalibacteraceae bacterium
AGAAAGGAAATGAAGAACGACAGGAGTTCTGCGGGAAATCTCCCCGCGTGATTTTATAAAAGAGCTGTGAGAAAACGCAAAAACGTTTTTTTCACAGCCTCCACCTGCACTGCTCACTGCTCACTTCTCACTGTACGCCCCCGTTTCCCTAAAAGCGCTTTCTCAAAATTGGGATAGGCGTGATCGATGACGGTGAGCATATAGTAGACCAGCTCGTTGCACAGTTCCCCGAAATCGTCGTCGCTAGCTTCCTGGCTCAGGAAATAAGAAAGTTTGGCACAAATCTCATTTCCCTCGACAAAGAATGACACCATGCGATATTCTTTGTTCATTTCATTGGAGACGCGGAGAGCGGCCATGCGCTTCTCTTTTCTAACAGGAGCAATCTCCCGGCTCATGACGTCCACAGATTGCTCACCGCTTTCGTTGAAAAAAACAAAAATGGAAATGATGGGCAAATTCTCGCCGCTGTACACAATATGGACTACATGATCATCTACATCTTCATACCAAATGTCTTCGCTGTCCAAGACCGCCAGAAATGCCGCCTTATTTTGAGCCACTTTGCTTTTCGCCGCTTTGTTTTTGGTTACCATAAGAGAACCGTCCTTTCTGACCGAATAAAATGCCGCCATACGGCAATCTTATTTTCATTGTACCAAAAGAAATGCAGAGATTCAACGAAGCGGCAAACAAAAAAAGAGCCCCGAAGAGCTCTCGTCGTCCGTTGTCCGTTGTCCGTTTACCGTTTACCGTTCGTCACATCGCATGACAAACAAAATCATTCACGCACGGTTAACGGTTCACGGTCGACGGAAAGCAGCGAGATGAGCCGCAAAAGCCGAGCAAGCGTCTGACGTCTGACGTCTGACCATCTGACGTCTCGACCTCCATGTGACATGCTCCCGGCTCCCGGCTCCAAGCTCCCGGCTTTCAATTGATTTTTGCCAATAAAATCGTATAATAGAGGAAGATAATACGCAAGATAATACGTAAGATACGGAGGGGATTTCATGAGCGAATATCAACCGCCCTTTACTGTCACAAATAAGATTTTATCTCTCGTTTCCTCTGTTTCCGAAAAAATCGGGCATATCGACGCCATCAGCCGCGCGGATAGCAGACCGCATCTCCGGCGGAACAATCAAATCCGCTCCATTCATTCCTCTTTGAAAATCGAAGCGAATTCTTTGTCGCTGGGACAAGTCCGGGACATTATCGACGGGAAAATCGTGCCGGGCGAGCAAAAGGAAATCCAGGAAGTCAAAAACGCCTACGCCGCCTATGAACGCCTTCCCGAAATCGACCCGTACAGCATTGGGCAGCTGAAAGAGTTTCACGGCATCATGACGAAGTATCTCATCGCCGAATCCGGCCGATTTCGCTCCGGCGAAGAAGGGGTATTCCACGGCGACCGATGCATTTTTATGGCACCGCCCGCCCACTTGGTTCCTCAATTGACGGAGGATTTATTCTCTTGGATGAAAAGAAATCAAGACGAAGTCCATCCGCTGATTCTCGGCAGTGTCTTTCATTATGAATTTGTTTTCATTCATCCTTTTGCCGACGGAAACGGCAGAATGGCAAGATTGTGGCATACGGCCATTCTGACAAAATGGAAACCGGCCTTTACCTATATTCCGATTGAGAGCCAAATCGAAAAATTCCAAAATGAGTACTATGCAGCCATCGCGAAATGCCACACGGCCGGAGAATCGACGGTTTTCATCGAATTTATCTTATCGCAAATCGATCAGATCCTGGACGAAGTTTCCACACGCGTCGCAGAGCAAGCAGATTATCTCCCGGAAACCGTTCAAAATCTGCTTGCCGTCATGGAGTACGATACGCCTTACACGGGCCATGCATTGATGGAGAAATTGGGGCTCCGCGCGAAAGAAGGATTCCGAAGAAATTATCTCCGTCCGGCCATCGAAATGAATGTCATCCGAATGACTGTCCCGGATAAGCCAAGCAGCCGCAATCAAAGATATATCAAGATATAAACGAAAAGCCCTACCGGATTTTCTCCGATAGGGCTTCTTTTATCCGTCGTCTGTTGGCCGTTGTCCGTGGTCCGTGGTCCGTTTACCGTTCGTCACATAGAGTTTGAAAGCTTGAAAAGGCTTGATGTGGGTG
>CAVEYT010000240.1:0-2116 GCA_963619995.1 Acutalibacteraceae bacterium
ATCAAAGCCCTGCCCCTCATCTCTATCACGGTTCAGTCCTCAGCGCAAACGCCACCAAAGGCAAGCAAAATCAAAGCCGCGCTCCCGGTTTATTCCACCACATACACCGTGACATCCCGCGAGCCCCATTGATACGCCTGCTCCAGCGTTTCCACGCCGACATCCACGATATCACCTTGGATTGCGCCACCGATATCATCTGCCAGCGCATAGCCGTAGCCTTCGATGAAAATGAGGCTTCCGAGCGGAATCACGTCCGGATCGACCGCTGCGTGGCCTTTGCCTGCGATATTGCCGAGCGCCGTGTGGCCTTGGCCGCCACCGTCGTAAGGCGTGTACGCCGTCGTGTGCATCTCCATTTTCTTTTTGTATTTCCCTTGGAATTTCGGCTCATCCTCCAAGCATTCCCAGACCACATCATCCGCGACGCCCGTTTCCTTGATGCCGCGATACCGCTGGAAAGCACGAAGCTGCGTCTCCGTCGACGAGCCGAAGACGCCGTCCACCGAACCCGTCGTAAAGCCATGGAGCGTCAAGAGATTTTGCAGGCGTGCGACTTTCCCGCCGCTGTCACCCACGCGAAGCTCGCCGTTCCCCAAAGAAACGGCATTCAGACTCTTTTGCGTCTTCGCGTCGATGCGGCCCGTCACCGTGATATCATTGTCCTTCTGGAAATCCTTCACGGCCTTTTCCGTCGCCTCGCCAAAGACGCCGTCCGCATCCTCCGTGAGATACCCCGCTTGGGAGAGCCGCCGCTGGTAGCGCTTCACGCCGTCACCGCGGTCGCCGCGCTTGTACTCCTCTCTCGCCTCGCGGTTCAAAGACTCCTGCGTCTCTTCGTCGAGGATTCCCGTCTCCGGAAGTCCCTGGTCTCTCTGGTATTCCCGCAGCGCCGCTGCCGTATTGAGACCCAAAATGCCGTCCGCTTTATCCTTAAGATAGCCCATACCGATGAGCTTTTCCTGGCATTTGCGCACCTTGGCCGCGTCCGTCTCCGCCACCGTCTTCTCCGTGCGCACCGCTTCTTTCGGCTCGCCGGTTTCAGAAACGGTCGCCTCGGTCTCTGTTTCCTCTGTTTCCGTCGGCTCTGCCGTTTCCTCCGGCGCATTCTCCGCGACCTTCGCCGCCGCTTTTTCATAGAGCCGATTCAGCACCGTATCGTCGAAACGCCCCGTCTCGGGCAGTTTTTCGTCTTTTTGAAACTTTTTCAGCGCCGCTTCCGTCTTCGTGCCGAAAATTCCGTCCATCCCGTCGTCCATGTAGCCGAGCACGACGAGCCGCGTCTGCGCTTTTTCGACAAGCACCGCGCTGTCTTCGTACACCCGTTTCTTATCCAAGAAATCGCGCGTCTCTTCGTCGATGATGCCCGAAGTCGGGATTCCGTGCCGCGCTTGGTACTCCAGCACCGCCTCCGACGTCGTCCTTCCGTACACGCCGTCCGCCTCGGACAAAACGCCCGCCGCGACCAGTTTCTCCTGGTACATCCGCACCGGATTGCCGCGGTTTCCTTCCGTCAGAATCACGCCGCCGCCATCGCGCCCGGCCGTCCCGACCGCTGCCCGGATTTTCGCCTGCGTCGCATCGTCCGCCACGCCCGTAATGGGAAGATCATGATGCTTTTGGAAGAGCTCCACCGCTTTTTTTGTCGTCGAGCCGTACTCGCCGTCAATCGAACGCCCAAGATAGCCGACCTCCGTCAAAAGTCGCTGCAACGCCTCCACCGAAGGCCCGACCATGCCCGACTCCAATGTCGCCGCCGCGCCAAATCCAGTCCCCATCGCCCAAAGCAGCAGGACAGCCAAACTCTTTTGCCCTCTCATCCAAGCACCTCCATCCGGTCAAACGGTATCGAATCATTGTCATATAGTCACATTTTACCATCAAATGCACAAAAAGTAAAAAATCCGCCTCCTTTTTGCCCTTCGTCCGCCACTTTGATATGGAAACGAGAGGAAATTTGGGAAACGGTTTGGCAGGAGGTGGGAGCCTGGAGCCTGGAGTGCATCTCATAGAGGTCGAGACGTCAGACATCAGACGGTCAGACGTCAGACGCCTGCCCAACTTCGGGCGGCTCATCTCGCAGCTCTCCGTCCTCCGTTGACCGTGAACCGTGAAC
>CAVEYT010000241.1:0-2101 GCA_963619995.1 Acutalibacteraceae bacterium
GTCTCTTTCGACGTAAGCATTTAAGGCCGAGCGGCGGCGCCCCCGGAGTACAGGCGAATTTTGCCCTGGCGGCGTCTTCTTTCTCTTGTTTCGTTCTCTTTCTTCCACGGGGAAGAAAGAGAATGAAAAACGACAGGAGTTCTGCGGGAAATCTCCCCGCGTGATTCATCACAAAATATATAAGATGACATTTCATCATCTACATTATTATACTAAATTTTCCCATTTTCGGAAACGAAAAGGGAAAAATCCCC
The DNA here is from genome assembly GCA_963619995.1 of Acutalibacteraceae bacterium. GTDB lineage: Bacteria > Bacillota > Negativicutes > Veillonellales > Dialisteraceae > UBA1822. Next base: position 255 of record CAVEYT010000241.1, read on the forward strand.
ACACTACCATGCCGTCAATCCCCCATCCACCGGGATCGCCGCCCCCGTCATGAAAGACGATTTCGCGGAAACGAGAAACGCAATCGCTTCGCCGACTTCCTCCGCCTCTCCGATGCGACCCAGCGGATAATGCATCGCCATATCGGAGGCCGTCGCGCCCGCTTCGATCTGCTTTTGCAAAAGCGGCGTGTCGATATCGCCCGGGCAGACGCAATTCGCGCGAATCCCGTCCGGTGCGAGCTCCAGCGCCACCGATTTCGTAAATCCCAAGACGGCCGCTTTCGTCGCGCCGTACAGACTTCCCTGCACATTTCCGATGAGCGCGGCATCCGAGGCGACCGTCACGATGCTTCCCTTCGTCTTTCGCAGATACGGCATCGCGGCGCGGACGAGAAACATCGTGCCAAAGACATTCACGTCAAAGACGCGGCGCATTTCCTCCTCCGCCGTTTCCTCCAAAAGCCCTTCCGCATACACGCCCGCTGCCGTCACCAGCCCGACGACGTCCCCCATCGCCGCTGCCTCCTTCATCGCACGAGCGCACGCCGCCGCATCTGTCACATCGCAGGAAATAAAACGACTGCCCGCGATTTTTTCTTGCGCCAAAGCACCCCGCGCCGCATCGCGCCCCAAGAGCACGCAAATATATCCGTCACGCGCCAGACACGCCGCCGCAGCCTCTCCGATCCCCGACGTCCCGCCGGAAATCACTGCCACTTTCGTTTCCATTTACTTCAAAAGCTCCGATACATACACAAATACGATGCCGTCCCGCTGCAATTCCGGCACGATTTGACGAAACGCTTCCGCCGTCTTCGGCCGACAATGCCCGATGATAATCGCATGCCCGCGCTCCTTGGCAAGCGCCGCCCCTTTTCGGATCATCGCTTTGATTTTCGCGACATCCGCTTCATTGTCCACAAAAAGTTCATTTCGCCCATACGGCACGCCATACGCCGCACACGCCGCATCCGCCGCCGTCGTCGTATTCGTCGCGCTGTCCAGAAACCACATCCCGCGCGCGGAAAGCTCCTGCATCACCACATTCATCGTCGGCCGATGCGTCGTCGCCTTCGAGCCCTGGTGATTGTTCATGCCGACCGCCTGCGGAATCTGCGCAAACGATTGCCGCAAAATCCCGCGCATTTCGTCCGCCGTCATCGTCGTCAGCAGCACGACCGGCTCCATCCCTTCGCCCGACACGCTTTCCATCGGCTGGTGAATGATGACCGGAAGCCCCGCCGCCGCCCAATTTGCCGCCGCTTCCTTCGTGTGCGACTGATTCGGCATCACCGCGAGCGTTAGCGGAATCCCCATCCGCTCATAAACGCGCTGCGTCTCCAAATCGCGCCCGCCGTCATCGATCACGACCGCCAGCCGCGGCCCCTTCGTCTCCGCCTTCTTCGCCGACGGTTTCTCTTTCGCGTCCGCGCGCTTCTCTTCCGTCACGCCCGTTTGATCAGAGGAAACCGTTTCCTTCGGCTGAGATTCCTCTTCCGCCTCGCCGTCCGAGAACGTTTCTTGGATCCTCTGCACAATCCCAGCATCCTCCCTCACGCCCGGCTCCTCCGTCGGCGCTTGCATCCCGATACACGCCGCCAACACGCACGCGAAAAGAAAAAACAAAAACGAATACAAAAGCCGATGCCCGCCGCTTTTCGTGAGGGCCGGTCGCTTGGTCACCTTCCGTTTACCCGCCATATTTACCTCCGGATTTCCTCTCATTATACCACGGCGGCCGTGGTGGATTCCGCCCTTCTGTGCTACAATGTTTTATATTCTAGGAACCACTGATTTAATCGAAGAATCTTATTTTGCGGCATCATGATGCAATACTGCGTCAAAGG
>CAVEYT010000242.1:0-2056 GCA_963619995.1 Acutalibacteraceae bacterium
GCTCAATGAAAAATCAAATCGGAAACAGCGGCCTTAAAAGCAGAATTGAGAATTGAGGGGCATGACTGAATCCTTTTTTGCTTTTGTGGCGTTTGCGATGAATACGAATGCAAGAAAGAATTGAGGGAAAGCGGTGGCGGCTTCGCCGTATTTTAAAAATTGTCGCGAGCTTTGCATGGCACTCACAGTCGCTTCGCGCATTTGTCAAAAGCGCCTCCGGCGCAAATAAAAAATTCGTCGCCGGAGGCGACACCTGAACTGCTCACTGCTCACTGCTAACTTCTAACTTTTGATGTCTGACGTTTTCATCGCAAACGCCGCAAAAGCAGGAAAAAGAAAACGCCGCGCTCCTCAATTCTCAATTCTCAAATCTCAATTCTGCCCTCCTTCCCCCCATTTGTCAATTTCCGCCAAATAAGGTACAATCCGAAAAAGAATTTTTGATTGACGAAAGAAAAAGGAGATTTCTTTGGATTTCATTCGGCTGGGGAAGACGATTTACGACACGAAAAAATCACGCGAAGCGAGGCGCTTTGTGGTTTTTGTCGTGCGCTCGCTTTGGAATCGGAAACGCATGGAGCGGATTCACCGTTTCTTTACCGCCGATCCGCTTTTGGCGCGCGTGGCGGAGGAGTACCCCTTTGTGTATGAGCAGCCGACACGTGCTTTTTTCTACAACGGCTCGACGTTTGATGAGCGCATTGAGCTGCTTGAGCAGCACATGAATTTCCTGAAAGACACTTGCCAAGAGGATGTCTTCTTGGGAATCTACGGCGGGGAGACGTATCCGCTTTGGGAAAGTCGAGACGAGGGAGAGCCGCTCCGTTTCCTACTCTCTTTTCATTCGGGGCAGCGGAAAGAAGGGCTGCTCTCGCTCGTGATGCGCCTTGGCGAGCACGATTTGTATCAGGTCATGTTTTGGATCGCGCCGGACGCGGCGGGCGAGCCGTCACTTTGGATCGGCGCGCTGCAAGGGCCGAATATGGAAAACGCCAAAGACCTCGTCGTCCGTGTGACGCGGCGTTGTCACTCGTATCGTACGAAAAATTTCATGCTGCACGCGACGCAGGAAATGGCCAAAGCGCTGGGGCTCCGGCACATTTACGCCGTGACGAATCAGGGCTACTACGCGAATGCGCACATCCGCCTCGATCGCAAACTCAAGACCGATTTCACGGAATTCTGGAAAGAATGCGGCGGCCGCCCGTGCGCGGACACGCGTTTCTACGAGCTCCCCATGACGGAGGCGCGAAAGACGCCGGAAGAAATCCCCGCGCGGAAACGAAATTATTATCGCAAGCGCTACGCCATGCTGGACGAAGTCGACGCGGCAATCGCAGGGGCTGTGCAGGATTTGAAAAAATAATCGGAAACAGTGGTCGGTAAGAGACGGGACTACGCATTGGGTGTCAGGCGCAAGACAGTTATTAGTCGCTAGCTATTAGCTGTTAGTTTTTGGCGGCGCATAGAGATCGAGACGTCAGACGTCAGACAATCAGACGTCAGACAGTTCTTTGCTTTTGCGGCAGACGCAAGAAAGAGATAAGAGATGAGGAGCCTCATTTGGGCTCTTCTTTTCTTTTGCGGCATTTGTGCAAATGTTTTTCTGCTGATAGAGATGAGGAAAGCGGATGCGCTTCGCGCGATTTTATAAAAATGCGCAAAGCGCGTACCGGTCAAGCCTTCCTTTGGAGAAAAGCGTCCGGTGGACAGTTTTCAGTGGCGCGGTAGCGCCGGATGGGACGCCGAAGGCGCCATATAAAAATCGTCGCCTATGGCGACACCTGCACTGCTAATTGCTCACTACTCATTGCTAACTTTTGACGTCTTCACAGCTATGAGATCGGAACTAATAGCTAAAAGCTAAAAGCTAATAACTATTTTGCGCCTGACGCCCAAAGCTGCTTGCCGTTATCCGTTTACCGTTTACCGTCCGTCACATCGCATGACAAACCAAGTTCTCACGCACGGTCAACGGTTACACGGAAAACGGAAAACAGGCATCAGCTCGATGAAATGCGAAAGCCAAGCAAGCGTCTGACGTCTGACGTCTGAT
>CAVEYT010000243.1:0-2053 GCA_963619995.1 Acutalibacteraceae bacterium
ACATACTGCACGGGCGCTCCTTTCTTTTCCGCCGTGACCGCACGTCCCGTGTCAGGGTGCACCGGATTCACAATCAGATCGGAAAATGCGAGTGTCGGCACATCCGCATTCGTCATGAAAATTTCAGATTCCTTCCATTCGGTATCGCCAAAATCCTTCACCATCAAAAGCGGATAGAACCATTCGATATCGGTCTTGTCCCCGATTCCCCACGGCAACTCAAAAGCCTCATTATGATGCACTTCCGTACCATGATCGGAGACAAGAATGATGCGTGTATTGTCATAAATGCCTTGCGCGCGCAGCTCATCCATCCATTTTCCCAGCAGCAAAAACGCCGCCATATTGCATTGATACTCCTGATTTTGCAAAACAGTATCCATCCGAAGAGACATACCGCCATAGGTGAAACGATCTTTGTGCGCGGCTTCGTAGGCTGTATTATCCACCCTTTCGGCCGGTACATAATCCGGAACGGAAAATAACGTTTGACTGTGAGTTGTATCATTCGCCATCATCAGGAAAGTATCTCCGCCGTCACGAATTTCCGTCAATTCCGAAAGCGACTCCAGCTCTTTATAATCGTTCAAAAATCCCACGTCGAGTCCGACCGCCTTGGTGGAACTCATGACAATCTGATCGTCCTGCTTGGCAAAACTGTTGTATTCCGCATCATTGTACCAAAACTTTTGCAACAAAACAGGACTGACTTTCATCATCGCGAAACAAAAGAAATTTCTGAAATTTTCGGATACCGCGACTTCCGTGCTCCTCTCGTCTCTCGCGGGCCGAAGCGAACCGAATTTCCGAATACGGGGATGATCGTCGTAAATCCCGAGCCCCGGATTTTTATCATAATTCGGATACGGTACATGACAGACGGTGACGGAATACCCGGCTTCGTCAAAAAGAAGCGGCATCAGCCGAAGCGCTTCATTGTGTTTCTCTCGAAGCGAAATATCGTTCCGTCGATTCATTTCCTCCGGAATATAGTCATACCCGCCGAAAAGCCCGGGACTCCCGAAAAGCGTATGCCCGCCATACGAAAGCGCATTGGCATAATAAGTAAACCCGGCAAATTGTTTTTTCAGTTGCGGCTTTTCTTGCATGAAATAAGGCACGTACATGCCCATGGCGCGATCAAGCATTAAAACAATCACATTTTTCCCTGTGCGCGATAAAGGAAATTTCCGCGCCTGATTCTCTTCTCCCCGAGCCGGCGGCATTTCGGAAATATTGGCATAAATCGTGTGAAAATTCAGCCCCAACATGATGCCGAGCGCCAAAGAGCCGATGGAAAAAATTTCCGTCACATACAGCCTGCATCGTTTCCAGATATAAAAGCAAACGCAGCCGACGGCCAGGACCGCCACCGTATTGACAATCTTTTCCGTATCGCTGAAGAAGAATCCGTTTTGATATTTCAATGTCGCGGTCAAAAGCCCCAGATTTTGGCCGAAAAGCATGTAATCGACGACGGCAATCCCGGAAAAGACCCAAAGCCGCCTCTCAAAATTGAATCGCGCTTTTTCGTTTCCGAGCCAATAAAAAACCCCAAACCACAACATAAATGTCCCCACGGCCAAAGCCAGCGAAGACACGATGTACACTGCCGGATTTGCCACGAGACCGGGCACGACAAATTCCTGCGGTGACGACACAATGACAGAGGATGGAATCATCCCCCCTATAAAGAGAGCGAGAAACAACCCCTCGGCCAAAAACCCTTTTGTTTTGGAAACCACAACCGGCCCGGCATCTGCTGTTTCTTTTTTTCTCTTTCCGAAACGAACCTTGAGATACGGCCAATTCATCCAAAGCATAACAATCGCCGCCACGGCAAAATGCCGAGAATCCCGCTCCGGAAGAAAACAGGCGCAGTACACGGACAGCCATAAACTTGTCGCAAAAAGAGCCGCATACATCCCCTTTTTCGGATTGGGCAATGCATTGACGACCGTCTTGACCAAATTGAAAAGATTATTCAGCGTCCAATAAAAAACAAGACCGGCCGGGGAATCATACAGAAATACCAAAAAGAAAAAAGCCATTC
>CAVEYT010000244.1:0-2051 GCA_963619995.1 Acutalibacteraceae bacterium
TTTCACAAACGGTACTGACCACGCAAGGCTGCGAGACGCATCCGAGCACCCCTCCACCTGCCGCTCCTTCAGGTCGCGGCATCGGAAAATTTCAAACAGGCGGGCCCCCTTGCACGGCTCTTGGCGTCTCAGTGGAAAGCGGAAACAGCGGCCTATAAATTATAGAAGGCCGCCATTGACCGGGGCCGCGCTTTGAGGCGCGGACCTTTGTGCGCTTTATGATGTACGAACATAGAGATAAGGTTGTATTGCATCGCTATCGCTACGCTCAGCGATGATCGGTATCGCCTGCGGCGACATTTTAAAAATGCGGCCGAGCTTTGCATGGCACTCACAGTCGCCTCGCGCCACCTGCGCTCAAATCTTAATTCTTTCTCGTCTGTTTCTCAAAATTTCCCGCGGTTTTATGATATAATTAAATGTTACAAGAATGGATTGACAGGAGATTGTATGGAGCGAAAATTTTTTACCGTCACGTACGGTTGTCAGATGAATGAATCCGATACCGAGCGTATCAATGGCGAGCTTTCCGCGATGGGTTGCACGGAGGCTGCGCGGATGGACGAGGCGGATATTATCATTTTGAATACTTGCAGCATTCGCCAAAACGCCGAGGAGAAGGTGTACGGGAAAATCGGCGAGATTGCGCAGATCAAGAAGAAAAATCCGAAGCTTTTGGTCGGGGTTATGGGCTGCATGGCGCAGGAGAATAAAGGGAAACTTATCAGCCGCATGCCGATTATCGATTTCGTTTTGGGCCCGTACCACATTCAGGATCTCGGCGACGTCATCCGAAATGAGACGGAGAAACGGGAGCACATCGTCCGCGCCGAGCTTCGGCCGCAGCGCGTCGCCGATTACAGCGAACTTTCGGCGAAACGGAAAAGTCATATTTTTGCGTGGGTGCCGATCATGCAGGGGTGCAATAAATTTTGTACGTATTGCATCGTGCCGTATGTGCGCGGGCGCCAGACGAGCCGCACGGTCGCGGATATCGTCTCCGAGGCGCGGGCTCTCGTCGCGGACGGTTACAAGGAAATCACGCTCTTGGGGCAAAATGTGAATTCCTACGGGCTCGATTTCAAAGACGGCACGGATTTTGCGACGCTCATTCGCGCGCTGGACGAGGTGGACGGCCTGTATCGCATTCGCTACATGACGTCGCACCCGCGCGATATGACGCGGGACATGGTCGACGCGATGGCGGCGTCCCCGAAAGTCGCGCGCCACATGCATCTCCCGGTGCAGCACGGCGACGACGAAATTTTGAAACGGATGAATCGCGGCTACACGGTCGAGCACTTCTCGGAACTTTTGGCGTATGTGCGAGAGAAAATGCCGGACATCGCCGTCACGACGGATATCATCACCGGTTTCCCGGGCGAAACGGACGCCGCGCATGAAGCGACGCTGCGCCTTTTGGAAGACGCCCGATTCGATTCGGCATATACATTCATTTATTCGCCCAGAGTCGGCACGCCGGCGGCGAAAATGGACGATCAGATTCCGGAGGAACTAAAGAAACGCCGCTTGCAGGAGCTGATGGATGTCCAAAATCGGATTTCCTTGGCCATCAATAAACAAGATGAGGGCAAGACGTTCACGGTGATTGCCGAGGGCGAGACGAAGCAGGACCCGGGGCATTGGTACGGGCGCACGTCCGGCAATAAAATGATTATTTTTGAGAAACCGGAGGGCATCGCGGTCGGAGATATTCTCCGCGCCAAGGTGACGCAGGCGCAGACATGGGTGATGAAAGGGGAACTCGAGGCTTGAGCCTCGAGCCTCGAGCTCGCGGTATCGAGGGGATTTTGCTTCGCAAAATGCGCCTGACGGCGCGGGATCATGCGGGGCGGTTCCCCGTATTTGTCATTCGGCGATTGTCACGCGGGGTGCTTCCCCGCAGAACTCCTGTCGCGAGACTACTTTCTTTCTTCCCCGTGGAAGAAAGAAAGTAGCAAAGAAAGAAGACGCCGCCAGATTGAAATTTTCCTGTGTTCCGGGGTGCTCGGATGCTCAGCCTTGCCAATGCTTACGTCGAAAGAGGCATG
>CAVEYT010000245.1:0-2012 GCA_963619995.1 Acutalibacteraceae bacterium
GGGGAGAGTATACAGGAGGCGGGAATTTTTGTCAATAGTTTTTTAGGAAACGGGAGATGCAGTCCGTTTTCCGCTTTCCGTTTACCGTTTACCGTTTACCGTGCGTCACAGGGAGATCGAGACGTCAGACATCAGACAGTGCTTTGCTTTTTTGCCAGGCGCAAGAAAGAGATGAGAGATGGGGAGCCTAATTTGGGTTCTTCTTTTCTTTTGCGGCATTTGTTCAAAATATTTTTCTGCTGATAGAGATGGGAGATGAGGCATGCTCAGCTTTCGTATTTCACTGTGATTCCGACTCTTACTTGATAGAATTGAGATTTGAGAATTGAGCGCAGGAATCGCTTCGCGACATTTTCGCATTCGCGTCCCATCATCCGGCGCTTCGCGCCACCTTCCTCCGATAAGGAAGGCTTGACTTGTAGCGGTCTTGTGCAAACGAACAGGAGCCTTAGAAACGTAATGACGCGAAGCGAGTGTGAGTGCCATGCAAAGCTCGGCCGCATTTATAAAATCATCGCCGAAGGCGACACCTGCACTGCTAACTGCTAATTACTAACTGCTAACTTTCTAACGTCTGGCGTCTCGAGCACAATGAGACGCACGGCCGGCGGCAAACGAGACGCCTCATTTTGCCAAAAGCAAAAGTTTCCGACTTCAAGGTCGAAAACTTTTGCTTTCGGAATACTTTTCGACTTCAAAGTCGGAAACTTTTTGTCGCCGCCCGTTTCCCCTTGGTTCCTTTTGATGAAATCAGCGAGGGGAGGAAGATTCTACGAAAAATAAAAGCGCCGCCGGGTTTCGGTTTCCGACGACGCTTTTACTATGCCGCTTGAGGCGATGTGTTTTGTGTTTCTAGATTACAAATCCATGCGATACAATTTTGAATTTCCGATGAGATAGATGCTGTCTCCGTCTGCGCCGACCATGGCGTGGGTGAGAAATTCCAGACCGAAGCGGCCCAGCTCTTTGCCATTCGACTTGTCGTAGATAGTGTACTCGAAAATTTTCTTGTTGTCCTGTTTCGTGTAATACGAATTGGCGAAGACGACGAAATGGTCGGAGACGGCCGTCCGGGCGCCGTTCATGTAGCCGGGGGAGAGCGTCCGCTGAAGCTTTCCGTTCGTGTCGAAAATGCTCATCGCCGCGAGTTCTTTGCCCTGTTCATTCGTGGCTTTTTTGCCGTCCTTCAAAAGGAGGCCGCCCGCGTAGATGCCTTTTTCGTCGGCGCGGATATTGTAGGTGTAAATCTCTTTATTGAGGTCGGCGGCGGAAATCAGGTCCTTTTTCTCCACTTTGAACGTCCCGTTCTCCGCTTTCACGAGATCGAGGGAGGCGTCCTTTCCGAAGGATTCGAGTTCATAGAGATAGCCGTCCTTGGCACGCCAACGCTTGCTTGTCCCCGTGTCTTTCGAATCGGGGCCGCGCTTCACTTCCGTCCCGTCGTAGTAGCTCAGGATGTATTTGTTTTTCCCGTTTTCTTGGTATTTTTCCGCGAAATACACATTTTTCCCGTCTCCGTACACCGGCTCGGCTCCGGCGATGGGGACGAGTTTCTTGAGGTCTTTCGCCGTTTCTTTTTGAATCTTCACTTCATAGAGGGCGAAATCCAGGCGTTCGGCGTCCGGGTCGCGCATGACGAAATAGAGGCTCTCGCCCTGCTTGACCATTCCGGTGCGGAAATGCTGGCCCTTAGCCGGGGAGAGGTCGACGTCTTTGTATTCGTAGAAATACGCGGTGCGGTCCCCGTACTTGACGGTCATGGCCGCCGGTGTGTCCGTCCGCGGTTTCGACTCGGGAAGGCTGCTCCCGCCACCGCCTCCGCCGCTGCCGCCGCAACCGGAGAGGACCAAAGCGGTCCCCGCTGCTGCCAATGCCAAAAGAATTTTCTTTTTCATTTGTTTCGCCTCCTTGAAAAATGAGTATAGGGATGTGAGTGAGCTTTTGCGTCAGGCGCAAGATAGTTATTAGCTGTTAGCTGTTAGCTATTAGTTTTTTTGCGTCTCATAGTGCTT
>CAVEYT010000246.1:0-2004 GCA_963619995.1 Acutalibacteraceae bacterium
AAATTGGGTGTGAATCACGGTCCTCCGTCCCTTTCGGGATGGGGGATTTTTGTTTAGAACGGAAACGCGAAGGTGCGCTTTCGGAAAAGGAGGGATGACGATGATTGCCCTTTCGGGGCTCAAAAAATCATTCGGCGGAAAAGAGGTGTTGCACCATATTTCCTTTACTGCCGAAAAGGGAGACGTGGTCGCGGTCTTGGGGCCGTCCGGCACGGGGAAGACGACGATGCTTCGCTGTCTCAATTATTTGGAGACGCCGGATGCCGGGACGCTTTCCATCGGCGATGTGTCCGTGGATTTCGCGAAGATTTCCAAAGAGGAAATAGGGCGGCTTCGGCGGCAGTCGACGATGGTTTTCCAGTCGTTCAATCTGTTTCGCAATCACACGGTGCTGGAAAATGTGATGGACGGGCTGGTGTACGGGAAAGGCATGGCGGCGGATGAGGCGAAGAAAATCGCGACAGAGGAGCTCGCGCGGGTGCACATGGCCGACGCGGCGGACTTGTATCCGCAGGCGCTCTCGGGCGGCATGCAGCAGCGCGTGGGCATCGCACGAGCCATCGCGCCCCGGCCGGATGTGATTCTCTTCGATGAGCCGACGTCGGCGCTTGATCCCGAGCTGGTCGGCGAGGTGCTGGACACCATCAAAGACGTGGCGTCGCTGGGGATTACGATGATCATCGTGACGCATGAGATGCATTTTGCACGGGAAATCTCGACGAAGGTGCTCTTCATGTCGGACGGCCTCATCGAGGAAGAGGGGACGCCGGAAGAAATTTTCGCGCATCCGCAAAAGGAAAAGACGCGGGCATTTTTGAAACGAATGCTAGAAGTCAGATAAATATTTTTTTGAAGGAGGTTTTCATTATGAAAAACGGAAAGAAATGGTTGGCAGCATTGGCAGCGGGCATCGTCGCCATCGGGATTTTCACGGGTTGCGGCGAAGAGAAGAAACCGGCAGCGGGAGAGGGCGGAAAAGTCGCCGTGAAGGCGCTCGTTTCCTCGACGGAGCCGCCGCTGGCTTGGGCGGATGAAAAGGGGGAGATGCACGGCTATGAATACGATGTGCTCTCGGAAGTGAATCGTCGGCTGAAGAGCTACACGCTCGCGATCGAGGCCGTGCCGCCGGAAACGCAGGACATTCTGATGGAATCGGGCGAGGCAAAGGTCGCGGTCGGCGGGTATTTCCGGAATGCGGAACGCGAGAAAAATTTCCTCGTCCCCAAGAGCCCGGTCGGCGCAAGTTCGCTCATGGTCTACGTGAAGGCGGGACTGGAGGCGAAATACAAAAATCTGGAGGAAGCGCTTCGAGATAATCTACGCATCACGCCTTTCACCGCGAATGGCGGCGCCTTCCGCATCATCACGGAATGGAATCAAAAACACGGTAATCTTCTGGCGGACATCCCGGTGCAGTCCGGCATGAGCCAATCCGAACGCCTTCGCGCGATGAAGGAAGGCCAATTTGATCTCCTCGTCGTGCCGAACAATCTGGGCATCGAAGATTTGGCGAAAAAAGAAGGCATCGAGGTCAAGACCCTCGCCGAACCGGTGCGCGTGAATGAGACGGTCGCACTCGTGAACAAGAAGGAAACAAAATTGGCCGAAGAAATCGACGCGGCGCTCGCAGACATGAGAAAAGACGGAACGCTGGCGAAAATTTCCGAAAAATGGTACGGAAGTGATTTGATGAAACTGCTGGAGCAGAAATAAGAGTTGTGAACTCGGAGCATGGAGTCCGGAGCGCGGCTCATAGAGCTGGAGACATCAGACGATCAGACGTCAGACATCAGACTGTCAGGCGCATGCTTAGCATTGGTTTTCAGGCGCAAGAGCGTTGCCATCTTTTAGCTATTGGGTATTAGTTCAAATCGGAAGCGGTTTCGCTCGTTTATGAGAGGAGTCGCCTGCGGCGACATTTTTATAAAATCGTCGCCGTAGGCGACTCCGCTAAAGTCTGACGTCTGACCGTCTGACGTCTGACGTCTCGAGCTCTATGTGACA